>NZ_LZPJ01000013.1:0-102170 GCF_001729365.1 Acinetobacter sp. YK3 | reverse complement strand
AGCATCTCTAAAGTAAGTTAATTCAAGCAATTAGATTGTAATTTTTGCGGGCGTTACTGAATTGAAAATATAAATGATAATAATTATCATTAGCTTCGTCTTAAACGTAACTTAGTTCCGCTTAGGATATGTTTATGGCCTAAAACATTTCGAAAAATAAATCAGATCTCTGGATAGAGGATACAATCGGATGCAATCACTTGCCAATCGGTTGGCGATACAACACTTCGTCAACGCCTATACGCAAGAAACAGGCAAAGGTCACTTGCTTAATAAAAATCAGCAAAGTCCACAACAACACGCGTTTAGCCAAGGTTTGACGCTGTTAACCATTCCGATCCATTCCATTCAAGCACAGTGCTATTTCCCGTTAGCGTATGTCAGTCGAGTCGGGCGACATCGTTTAGCCGATTTCCCGCAAATTATTATTCAAGGACAAGTAAGAACATTCAGTCCCGTTGCAATCGTTGGTCTTTTGCTGGAAGAACTGGTTTTTGAATCTGATATTCCTTTAGATGCTGCTTCTTTAGTCGAAAAATGGATTCAGAGCCGTGATGCTTTACAGCAGTTTTTAGTACAACGTGAACATGATTTTGATGATCTGGTCAAAGCAGGTCAGAATTTTATTGAATCTGAACAGGCTTTGGTGCTCGGGCACAGTATGCACCCTGCACCAAAGAGTAGAACAGGTTTTGTGCATGAGGACTGGCTCAAGTTTTCTCCTGAACATAAAGGCCACACTCAACTACATTACTGGTTTGTGCATCGGGATTATATTGCTGAGGGCAGTGCGACCGATGAAGCAATTTCAGCCCAGCTTAAAAGCGCATTGCAATGGTATTTATCTGAAAATGATCTCAAGCTGCTCAACACGCATAGCGAGTATAAATTGCTGCCTTTACATCCTTGGCAGGCACGTTATTTACAAAGCAAGCCGTGGTTTGAGCGTTTAAAACAAACTGGACAACTGATTGATCTTGGCTTACGTGGCTGGCAATTTTCACCGACGACTTCGATTCGTACACTGGCGAGTTTTAATGCGCCGTGGATGGTGAAACCATCACTTTCTGTGATGATTACCAATTCAATCCGTGTCAATCTGGCAAAAGAGTGTCATCGTGGTGAACTGACCCATCGTTTATGGCACAGTGAATTTGGTCAAAATATTTTAAAACATTGTCCAAGTTTAAAAGCTGTTAATGATCCTGCATGGATGGCTTTGCAAATTGAGGGTGAAGTGGTCAATGAAAGTATCTGTATTTTCCGTGATCAACCTTTTAGTCCACAACAACAAGTCACTTGTATTGCCTCATTATGTCAGGATCATCCAAGCAAGGATTTAAATCGTTTTAATGCGCTTTTCGCAAAAATTGCCAAAGCACATCCTGAAATGGATCATTCAGAGATTGCACTGGACTGGTTTAACCGCTTCCTTGAAGTGAGTTTGCAGCCGTTAATGTATCTCTATCATCGTTATGGGATGGCATTCGAATCTCATCAGCAAAATGTGTTGCTGGAAATGGAGAATCATTTTCCAAAGACTTTGTGGCTACGTGACAATCAAGGCTTCTACTATATCGAAGAATTTGCCACTGAGATTTTAAAGGCTTTACCTGAGCTAAAAGAAAAAGCATTTGCAGTCGGGCCGAAAGATTTCGTTGATGAGCGTTTCAGTTATTATTTCTTTGGAAATACCTTGTTCGGCATTATCAATGCGATTGGTGCAACGGGCCACATTAGCGAAGATGTTCTGCTTGAGCATTTAAAAGTCTTCTTGCAGGACCTATTGCAGCAGTATCCTGACAGTACCTTGCTACAGGGTTTATTGTTTAATGAAACCTTGCCATATAAAGGTAACTTGCTGACACGCTTGCATGAGCTGGATGAGTTGATTGCTCCAGTTGAGCATCAGTCGGTCTATGTGCAATTGCAAAATCCTCTGTTTATTGAACAGAAGGATGTGAGCTATGCTTGATTTTATTGGCATTGGGTTAGGGCCTTTTAA
Source organism: Acinetobacter sp. YK3 (assembly GCF_001729365.1). Classification (NCBI taxonomy): domain Bacteria; kingdom Pseudomonadati; phylum Pseudomonadota; class Gammaproteobacteria; order Moraxellales; family Moraxellaceae; genus Acinetobacter; species Acinetobacter sp. YK3. The sequence continues at coordinate 100,165 of NZ_LZPJ01000013.1, read as the reverse complement.
TTTAAGTCTAGCCAGTTTGCTGCAAAATAAAAGTGATCTTAACTATCAGTTCTTTGAACAAAAAGATGGTTTTGACTGGCATGCGGGCATGCAATTGCCCAATGCCTTGCTGCAAGTTCCGTTTATAGCGGATCTGGTCAGTCTGGTTGAGCCAACCAGTCCCTATAGCTTTCTCAATTATTTAAAGCATCAGCAGCGTTTATATAAGTTTTACTTCCGTGAAAATTTATATATTCCACGTCAGGAATATAACCACTATTGTCAGTGGGTGGTGCAGCAGTTAGAGCATATTCAATTCAATAGCCGAGTTCTGGATGTTCAGCCGATTAAAGGTGGTTTTGAGGTTGAAGTTCTGGCAAATGGCACGAAACAGCGCTATCAAACGCGTCAATTGGTCTTAGGGATTGGTACAGTTCCGCATTTACCTGAAAGTTTGCAACAGGCATATCCGAAAACAAAGCAATGCTTACATTCGGCTGAATATTTAAAGCAATGTCCTGTGCAGTTAACAGGGAATGTAGTGTTGATTGGTTCAGGCCAATCAGCTGCGGAAATTTTTATCGATTTATTTGACCGTCAATATACGCAAGGAAAAACAACACCTGATTTTCATTTGCATTGGCTGACACGCTCTGCGGGTTTTTTCCCGATGGAGAATACACCGTTGGGACTCGAGCATTTTAGTCCTGACTATATGCAGTATTTCTATCATTTGCCAGCTGGATTAAAGGCTGAATTACCAGCCCAACAGGCCAATCTCTATAAGGGAATCAGTAGCAAAACCATTCGTGATATTTACGAGCGACTGTATCACCGTAGTATCGGCGGGCAGGAAACAGAGGTCACACTCGCAGGACATCATCAGTTACAGCATGCCGAAGTGCTGGAAAATCAGAAAATTAGTTTGCGTTTCGAGCACCAGCAGCAAGGCGAGCGTTATCTATTGGATGCCGATAGTGTAATTGCGGCTACTGGCTATCGTTATCCAAAACCCGCTTTCTTGGAAAATCTGCAAACGTTGATTCCGCTTGATCAGACTCAACGCTGGCAAGTCAGCGCAGATTTTGAAGTGAACTATCAAGGTGATGGACGAATTTTCCTGCAAAATATGGAAGTTTTCCATCATGGTGTTGGCACGCCAGATCTGGGTTTAGGTGCTCATCGGGCAGCCACCATTGCCAATCAGTTATTAGGCAGACAACTGTTTAAGCTGGATCAGGCCCAGTCTTATCAACAATTTGGTGTGGCACCCTCTATACCGTCAGAACAACCTGCACGAAACCCTGTGCAACTGGCCGATTCAGGATTATCCCGTGTGACGCATAAATCTGGACAGCTTCGGCATACTTCTCCCGCTTTTTATGCACAAGTAAAGTTGTCAGAGCACATTGACTAAGGTCAACAGAGGAATCGCACGTATGGAACGGTCTTCTGTACCCATCAATCAAGCGGCACAAGTCGGTTTGCAGCGTTATGTTTTACTCACGGTCATGTTAGGTACAGGGACCGTCAGTTTAAACAACAGTAGTTTTAATCCTGCCATCCCCCAGCTGATGCAGTATTTCCAGATTGGTGAAATCTGGGCAAGCTGGGTGGTGGTCGCGTTTTTACTGGCAATGAGTATCAGCTTGCCACTGGCGGGTTATTTCAGCCAGCGTTTTGGTAAACGACAAACTTATTTAACCGCATTGTTGTGTTTTGCTTTGGCTTCAACAGTGGGCGGTTTATTCAATCAGTTTGAGTCCGTCCTGATTGCAAGAGCCTTGCAAGGTTTTTGTAGTGGCTTGATGATTCCATTGTCACTTGGTCTGATTTTTTCAGTCACGCCGAGCGAACAACGGGGCAGTACCACAGGTTTGTGGGGCGCGATGATTATGCTGACTTTGGCGGTTGGACCGATGTTAGGCGCGCTGGTCTTGGTGTGGCTCGATTGGCAGGCTTTATTCTTCATTAACTTACCAATTGCCTGTATCGCGCTGGTGTTGGGATATCTTTATCTGCCTAAAGAACAAGGAGATAGCAATCAGTCCTTTGACTGGATCGGTTTTAGTTGCCTGAGCCTGAGTATTATTTTGCTATTAGGCACCTTGAGTCAGATTCATCAACTTGAAGATATCGCGCAACCTGTCTATTGGCTATTGCTTGCATTAAGTGCTTTCACATTCTGGCAGTTTGCCAGAAGACAAAAAAATCAGATCAGTCCATTGATTGAGCCAGCCTTATTTGCTGCAAAAGGTTTTCGATTCAGTTTGATGATCTGTGTGGCGCAAACGGTAGGCTTATTTATTGGCATGTTGCTGGTGCCGTTGTGGATTCAACAGCGTTTGCAACTCAGCCCACTCTGGACGGGTTTTGCTTTGATGAGCAGTGCCTTGGTGACAGGTTTATGCAGTCAACCTGCTGGCAAATATCTTGATCGTTACGGCGCCGCAAAAATTATGAGTCTGGGGTTGCTGATTACTGCATTGGCCTTCGCCTTGCTGGCATGGGCGCCTGTGAAAAATGTCTGGTTCATCATCTTCTGCATGATGTTGCATGGTCTGGGCATGGGATTGTCCTATATGCCATCGACCACAGCAGGGCTTAACAGCTTACGTCAGCAACAACAACATTTGGTCACTCAGGCGGCTGCATTGAATAATCTGTTCCGTCGGCTGTTTGCCGCAGTTGCAGTGGTGCTTGCTGCGCTATATCTGCAATTACGTCAGGATCTTTTTCAAACCAGTCCTCATACAACACTGGATTCATTTAAGGGCATTCAGGAAATCTTTATTTTTTGTACGGCTCTTATCTTGTGCGCTCTGCCTTATGCGTGGCGCTTTCCAGATCAACACAAAATGAATGAATTAAATAATTAGGAAGAGCAACATGGGACAATTACATCCAGTTTTAGCAAATACACATGTGATTCAGAATACCTTTCAAGCCTGGCAACAACCACAGTCTGAGCAGGCCAAACATGTTGAACAACGTGTCATCAAGCAATTATTACAAGCCCTGATTTTCGAAGAAATTATTTGCGCTGAGCATGATGGTGAAAATTTTATTGTTCAGGTGCAGGATCGCCAACAGCAAGCGGTTCAGTATATTGCCAAAGGGCAACGCCAATACAGTTATAAGTTGGTACGTCTGGCGCGTGATCAGGATGTGCTCCGTCAGGATGCTGAAGGTAATAACCTGCAACCGGCTCGTCTGAATCAGGTTATCGATGAAATCCTGCGCTCGATTGCCGATGCAACCAAAGTGGAAGATTTTATTTTTGAATTAAAGCGGACTTATATTCACGATGTGCAATCACAAGTCTGCTTTGAAAACTATGCCTTGCCAGCAATCCAATATCCATACGATATTCTGGAATCTTATTTGATGGATGGGCATCCATATCATCCTTGTTATAAATCCCGTGTTGGCTTTAGTCTGCAAGATAATGTCCGTTATGGGGTGGAGTTTGCCCAGCCGATGGCTTTGGTCTGGTTGGCTGTACATCAAAAGCTTGTTGCAGAAAACCATTCGAGTCACATTGAAACAGAAGCATTTTTTAAAGAACAATTAAATCCACAGGATTTGATCCAGTTTCAGCAACAACTGGACAAGCAAACTCAGAACGCCGCTGAATATGTCTGGATTCCAGTCCATCCTTGGCAATGGGAAAATCACTTGATTTCGATTTTTGCAGAAGAAATTGCAGATCAGGACATTATTTATTTAGGTCATAGCCAAGACCGTTATCTGGCACAGCAGTCCTTGCGTACAGTCACCAATTTACAGCATCCAGAAAAACCCTATATCAAGCTATCAATGAGTTTGACCAATACCTCAAGTTCTCGAGTATTGGCAAAACATACGGTCATGAACGGGCCGATTATTACTGACTGGTTGCAACGCCTGATTGATCAAAGTGAAACTGCTCAACAACTCGATTTTGCAGTGTTGCGTGAAGTCTATGGTTTGAGCGTTGATTTCACCCGTTTACCTGCTTCGCATGCGCAGCAGGCTTATGGCACGATCGGATGCTTATGGCGTGAAAGTGTCCATCAATATTTACGTGAAGGTGAAGATGCGATTCCACTGAATGGGGTGAGTCATATTCAAAAAGATGGTCAGGCTCTGATTGCACCGTGGTTACAACACTATGGGGTTGAACAATGGACACGTCAATTGTTGAAAGTGGTCATTACCCCATTGATCCATTTGCTATTTGCCGAAGGGATCGCGACTGAATCGCATGGGCAAAATATTATTCTGGTACATCAACAAGGTTGGCCAACCCGTGTATTGCTTAAAGATTTCCATGACGGCGTACGTTACAGTCCAGCACATCTGGCTCATCCAGAGCTGGCACCTGAACTGGATCAGTTGCCGCCTGAACATGCCAAAACCAATAGCATGTCCTTTATCTTGACTGATGATCTGGATGGGATTCGAGACTTTAGCTGTGCCTGCCTGTTCTTTGTGGCATTGACTGATATTGCGATTTTCCTCAATCAGACTTATTCAGTTGCAGAACAGGATTTCTGGCAATGGGTCGCAGAAGTCATTCAGGAATATCAACAACAACATCCTGAACATCATCAGCGCTATCAAATTTTTGATGTTTTTGCGGAAAAGTTACGTATTGAGTCATTGACCAAACGCCGTTTGTTTGGTGATGGTCGTATTCAGATCAAGTTTGTTGATAACCCATTGGCGCCGTTTAAAGCGCAGGGGAAGTGAGATTATTTATGAATGCGCTTCAACCTGCCTATCAACTGACGGACAGAACCATTTTACAAGACTTTGTAAATGCCTTACTGGTTGAGGCACTGATTCCTGAGCACTTTGTTGTGGATGATTCAACAGCACAGGCCAAGCTGGATACATTCGGTTTTGACTTGAAACAGCAATTTAACAACACGCTTGAGCAGCAGTACTTTGTACTGTTGCCTGAGCAACATTCACAATATGTTGTTATTTTTCCAGTACAGCAAGGCATTGCACAACCGTGGTCTTTTGCGGCCGAGTCGGAAATTTTGCGAGTTGAAACAGGCGATCAGCAAACACAAATCCACTCGATTGAATTATTTGAGTTGTTTGAATGTCTGCAACAGACTGGGTTATTTCAACACTGTCAGGCCGACAAGCTTCAAATTTTTTCAGAGCAAATCCAGAAATGTTTGCAGCAATATCGTCTGCTACAACAGCATCAAGTCAATGCTCATGAGCTGATTCATCAAAGTTCAGCACAGGTGTTCCGCATTTTAGAGCAATATGCGGGTTATCGGGATCGTCCTTATCATCCTTTATCCAAGTTAAAGGAAGGATTGAGTCAGCAAGAGTATCTGCAATATTGTCCTGAATTTGCTCAAGAACTGACTATTCATTGGGTTGCGGTGCATAAAGATAAAATGATGTTTGGTGTAGGTGTTGAGGATATTTTTAGGCAACAACCTAGCCAGATTTTTATTAATCGTGCTGAACGCTACCAACTGAAACAGGAAATGTTCCAGCGCGGATTAAGCGAAACGCATATCGCCATGCCTATACATCCGTGGCAATTCCAGCATTTATTTCAGCAATTCTTCGCGGAAGATATCGCGGCGGGAATTTGTCAGCCCTTGAATTTTGTTTCAAAAGGCATGTATGCCAGTGCCTCGATGCGCAGTCTTTTGTCTGAGGAAATTCCACAAGAAAGCCTAAAATTGCCGATAGGCATTAAAGCGCTGGGTTCATTGCGTTTTCTTCCGATCGTAAAAATGATCAATGGAGAAAAAAACCAGAAGTTGTTACGCCAAGCCCAACACAAAGATCCGATTTTGCAGCAAAAATTATGGTTATGTGAGGAAACGCAATGGTGGTCTTATTTACCTGAAAAACAACAGGATCGAAGTGCGGACAATGAATGGCTCTTTGTAGAGAAGCCAACCCATTTGGCAGCCCAACGCCGCCATATTCCAGTTGAATTATTGCAGCAACCTTATCAACTGATTCCGATGGCCAGTCTGGGACATACCATTTCAGGTCAACCTGCGGTTTTTGACTATATTTTACAGCTTCAACAGCTAAAGAATGATGCTGCACAGGTTTTGGATCAGTTTGCCAAACTATGTACATGCTTCTTTGAGGTGAATTTACGTCTGTTCCGCTTGGGGCTGATGGGAGAAATTCATGGACAAAACCTATGTCTGGTACTTAAGAATGGTCAATTTGATGGTCTGATGTTTAGAGATCATGATTCACTGCGCATTTATCTACCGTGGGTGCTGCAAAGTGGTCTGGATGATCCAGATTATTTAAGCCCGCATGATTTTAGAAATACGCTTTATCATGATTCAGCTGAGGCTTTGCTGTTTTATATCCAGACGCTAGGAATTCAGGTTAATTTAGGTTGTATTGTCGAAACGCTGGCAAAATATTATGAGATCCCAGCAGATCAACTGTGGCAAGTACTAGCTAAACAATTACAACAAATTCTGGAAAAACTGGACTTTCAGCCTGAGATTCATAGCCAATTGCGGGCCTTACTGTTTGAGTCACCCAACTGGCCTTATAAACAGTTGATTCGACCTTTGCTAGAACAGGATACTCGTATTGGCAGCATGCCCTCAGGAATCGGGGAAACCCGAAATCCACTTTGGCATGTTTTAGCTCAATCTGCGTAAATTGCAATGAATATGTGTCACTATTTTCAAGCAGAGTTGGAAAGCTCTTTTTCAGTGCTGCAACAGCATCTGAAACTGGAAATACATTGTTCCAACCAGCAGGCAATCACGCTGGCAGATCTATTCGATGACTCGATTTGTCGGCAGGTGCTACAGGATTTTGCGACACGTATTCATGCGAAGAATCAGAGATGTGCCACTTCACTTTTTATTAAATATTGGGCCACGCTGTGGATGCTGCCTTTTTTGTACTGTCAGGCGGCATCGCTTCCTTTTGTAAAATGGCAGCCTTCGATCTTTATCGTAGAGCTACCTGAAACATGGAACTGGGAAAGACGACTGCAACTAACTGATTCGGCAATGTATTCTTTTCAGGTGATGTCTCTACAAGAAATTGACGTCATATTGCTACAGTTCAATGAACTATTGCAGCAGATTGCCCACGTTGGGCGCGTTTCTTATACATTACTTTGGGAAAATGTCGCTGTGCGCGTGGTGCAATTTTATCATGCTTTGGCTCAGCAAAATTTAAGCAAAGACATGCATGCCCAACTCCAACAGCAACGACAACTGTTAAAAGCAAAATCGGCAAAAAGTTTTAACTTGCAGGAAAACCCTTTTTTAAAGCTGTGGAATAACTGGCATCCCGAATTCAATACCTATATGCGACAAAAGTGCTGCTTCTATTTTCAACTAGAGGAAGCAGGACAGGAGCTGTGTCGAAATTGCCCATTACAGCTAAAAAAATCAACAGAGATAAAATCATGAGTCAAGTTATCCAGCCAGAATTGCTGGTCGAAGCCTATAAAAAAATTGCAACCTCGACCATTGGTCATGTATTGGATCTAGGGCATGTCCCGCAGATTTTCCCCATGTCACCTGAGCAACAACTGGTCGGTCTGGTCAGAACTGTTCGGCTGCAATCAAAGAATGCCAGCCAGTTACGACAGGTGTTGCTGAGTTGCCAACCCAATGAAGTATTGCTCATCGACGCTAGATATGATCTGCAACGTGCATGTTGGGGAGAGCAGAGAAGTGTTGCCGCGATTCATTGTGGTTTGGCGGGAGTCGTGGTGCTAGGAGCTGTCACCGATCGACAGGCCTTACTTAAACTCAAATTGCCTATTTTTGCTCAGTCAGTCAGTTGTTTAACCACACGAAATGAAGGCGAAAGTCTCGTCGAAATGGATATTGGCATTGAATTGAACCAGTTTACGGTGCAATCAGGTGATCTGCTGATTGGTGATGCAGATGGTGTTTTTATCTTAAAACCAGAGACTGCCCATGAATATCTGGAACAGTTCCAGCAACTTGAGGAGGCAGAAAAATTGAAAAAAGACCATTTTTTTAAACAGCAGCGTCGAGATGAATACTATTTTTAATAAAAATCATTCTCATTAAAATTTAAATTTAGTATGATGGCCTGCCTTTTGGATATTTTTTGAGTGATATAAGGGCTCTGGAGAAAGAGAAAATGAAAGTCAATAATGAGTTTAGGGCAAAACAAGTACTGTTTAAAATGACGCCATGCTGCCTTGCGGTACTGGCAATGTTCGCTCAACATGTTTATGCAGAAGAAACTGTTTCAGCAAATGCGGCTGTAACGGCAGAGCCTACACAGAAACCTGTTGCACAATTAGAGAAAATTGTGGTGACAGCGACGCGTACACCAAAAAATATTGCAGAAATTGCAGGGACTGTGCAGACCATTGACCGTAATCAAATTGCACAGCAAGCAACTGCGGGGCGTAAGGTTGCGGATGTTTTGGCGCAACTGGTTCCGTCATTGGCACCAAGTAGTGGAACGACCAGTAACTATGGTCAGACAATGCGTGGCCGAAATGTGCTGGTTATGATTGATGGGGTATCTCAAACGGGTTCGCGTGATGTGTCACGCCAGCTCAATAGCATTAGTCCAAGCATGATTGAGCGTATTGAGATTATTTCTGGCGCAACCAGTATTTATGGTTCTGGTGCAACAGGTGGCATTATCAATATCATCACCAAACGTGCTGATACCTCAAAACCACTCAGCTTTGAAAGTAAAGTCGGTATCACATCTTCAGACACCTTCCGTGGGGATGGATTGGCTTATGAAGTTGGACAATCGGTTTCATTTAGTCAGGGAAATGTCGATGGTTTCCTTGGGGCGAACTTCACCAGTCGTGGTTCGCAGTTTGATGGAGACGGCGATCGTATTTCTCTAAGTCCTTGGCAAGGTAGTACCATGGACAGCGATACGATTGATGTCAATGGTCGTTTGAACTTCAATCTCACAGATCAACAAAGCCTGAGCTTTGGTGCGCAATACTATAAAGATAAACAAGATACAGATTACGGCCCAGATTATTCATATTTGCCGACTACAGCAACAAGTAATGATATGGGGACGCCAAGCTATAAAGCCATTAAAGGTTTGAAGCTGAGCAATCCATTATTTACTGAACGCTATGCAGTGAATTCGCAATACCAAAATCAAGATTTCTTAGGCCAGATATTGAATGTAGAAGCCTATTATCGTAATGAAAAATCAAGATTTTTCCCTTATGGTTTAACTACTAAAACAGTCAAAACTGTAAACCAGTCGCAATCTGAAATCGAAGTTGCAGGTTTACGTTCAACTATGCAATCTGACTTTAATATTGCAGACCGAGATCTGAAATTAACCTATGGTCTTGATTATGATTGGGAAAAAGACAAGCAATATATTGATATTCTCGCAACTGAATACCCTTATTTAGTCTACACTCCAACAGGCCAGCGTAAGGGCTATGGTCCAAATACTGAAATCCAAAATATTGGTGCTTTTGCTCAGGGTGACTACGCCATTAATGATCAGTTGAATATTCAGGCGGGTGTTCGTTATCAATATATCCAAGCGGATACTGATGCCTATATTCCGAGTCGTGAATCAACCATGGTTCCTGCGGGTTCAACTCATGATGATAAACCCCTGTTTAATTTAGGTGCTGTATATAAGCTAAATGATGCACAGCAAGTCTATGCGAACTTTTCACAAGGTTTCAGCTTCCCAGATGTGCAGCGCATGCTGCGTGATGTATCGACCTTTACCGTTTCAACCTCGAACTTGCAACCGATTACTGTAAACAGCTATGAATTGGGCTGGCGTTTAAATCAGGATGATGGTTTGAACCTTGGTTTAACAGGTTTCTATAATACTTCTGATAAAACTGTTCAGTTTAATAACCGAGCAGCCCAGATTGTAGATACCGACCAACGTGTCTATGGTGCGGAAGCAACGGCCAGTTATCCATTTATGGATCATTACAAGGTTGGTGGTACTTTAGGCTATACCCGTGGTCAATATAAAGACGCTGCAAACCAATGGCATGAGCTCAATTCACTTGCTGTCGCACCAGTAAAAGGTACTTTATTTGCTGAGTGGGAAAATGATGAAGGCTATGGTCTTCGCGTACAGATGCAGGCAATTAAAGGGACCAATAAAGCCTATAATGATGATCGTGACTTAGCTGCGCGTGCCAACGCTAGTCAGGATGCTGAATTTAAAGCGGCTGTGAAAGCAGATGCCAATACCGCTGCAAAAATTAAAGGCTATGCAACTATGGATGTGTTAGGGCATGTTCCAGCCTGGAAAGGTCGTGTAGACTTTGGTGTATATAATGTTTGGGGACTTCAATACGAGACAGTATTTGCCCAGCAAGCAGCTGTTTCAAACGGGAATCCATTATTGGCGATCCCTGCTGAAGGTCGTACCTATGGCTTAAGTTATACCATCAGCTATTAATTAAAACAGAGGAAGAAATATCTGTGAAGATGCAGATATTTCTTCATTTTTATTCTGGATTTTACAGGCTAAGGCAATACGGATGAGCCCCTCAGAAAAACAAGAAACCTTTCAGTTAAGCTATCGCAGAGTATTTTTTATCTGTTTGGCGGCCTATTGTTATAGTTCGTGGCTGAGTCTGGTTTTGGTGGATTGGTTGCCTTTTGCTAAAGCTGAAAATGTCTATTTCGCTGTCTTTCTGAGTTTCATCTTTTTCATTTTTTACGTGATATTGACCAGTGCAATTATGTCTAAACGCTGGTTCTGGATCATCCATGGCTTAGGCGTGTTATTACTGGCTGGCTACGGGCTCATGCATAAGTGGGGGATGAGTTAAGATGAACTTTCGTCAAATTCAGGCCATTCTGCATAGCTGGTTTGGCATTATTGTCTTATGGATCATCTTCTTTATTTTCTTAACCGGGTCGATTGCGTATTTCCGTACTGAAATTAATGTCTGGGCGCAACCCGAGGCGATGAGCCAGATTCAAACGCTACCAACTGCCCAAACCTCAGCTCAAACCGCGTTTAATTATTTAAACCAGCACGCCGCAGATGCAAAAAGATGGCGTGTGACCGTTGCAAATGAACGCATGCCAGTCAATTTGCTGCAATGGCAGGATCAGACAGGGAAACACCAACAATTACAGAATCCCATGACAGGGGAATTGCTCAATCCTGAACGACAGACTCTGGCGGGTGATTTCTTTTTTAAATTGCATTACACCCTCTATCCATTGCCTGGCAAGATCGGGAGTTTCATCGTTGCCATTGTTGCCCTGATCTTATTAATCAGTTTGATTACAGGTGTGATCACGCATAAAAAGATCATTAAAGAGTTTTTTGTATTTCGTTCCTTTAAAGGCCAGCGTTCCTTGCTCGATCTGCATCATATAACGGGAGTGATTACATTTCCTTTTTATCTGATGATGGCTTTTACAGGGCTGCTGATTTTATTTTATCTGGTGTTGCCGTGGGGACTATCCAAGCACTATGCGCAAGATGGGATACCCCAATTTTATAATGAGATGCAGTTTCTAGAGATGGCAAAACCGCAACCATCCTCATCTCAGAGCAACATGCAGCCATTTGACCGATTTATTCAACAATTACCAGCGCAGTCACAAACAGGCGCAATACTTGATAAGTTTGAAGTACAGAAACCCAATACACCAGAGGCGATGATCACCTTTGACTATAATTATAAAAATATTATTACCTTAAATACCCCACAATATATTTTTGCTGCCAATACTGCCGAGCAGCTGGATCAACCTCGAAATTTAAGCGCAATTGCCCAGTTGGCTTCATCTTCTTATGGTATTCATCTGGGTTATTTTGCCTCTTACTGGATGCGTTTGATTTTGTCTGTTATGGGCATTATTGGATGTGTGATGTTGGCCGCAGGGGCGTTGCTCTGGCAGAAAAAACGTATTAAAGCGCAACATCGTTTCAGCTATAAACTGGTACAGCATCTCAACTTTTTTACTTTTCTCGGGTTGCCTTTTGCCTGTGCTGGTTATTTATTGGCAGCACGACTGTTACCTGCAGTATTCGAGCCAAGAAGTACTTATGAAGTTTCGGCCTTTTACCTCACTTGGCTATTAAGTTTACTGATCAGTTTGACACTAAATACGCGAGCGGCTGTATTGCTATTACTGGCAAGTACAGCTTTGACTCTATTTCTCATTCCATTAAGTAGTTTTGTTGTGGTGTCTGAGGCATCTTTGTGGCAGAGCATCATTCATTCACGCTGGTCGTTGGCTGGGGTGGATTTGGCATTGCTATCGATTGGGGTGCTTTATCTCGGCGCAATTTATTTTTATCTGAATAAGTTCAAGCCTGCAGGAGCTTTAAAATGAGTCTTGCAGCATTATTCTGGGCCTTCGTCGCATTTATACAAGCTTGCATGCTCAGCCAATATGGGCAGAAACAACTACAATATGCTTGGCTAAATGCTACTTGGAAAAAGCTTTTATCTTTTTCTGCCGTAATATTTTTAACATTCTCTTTTGTGTTGAATTATCTATATGAAGGCAGCTCAGTTGGCCCACTGAGCTGGCTATTTGTCATCTTGCCAGCGGCCTTCTTTTTACAAGTGCTTGGTTTTTATTTGTTTAGAAAATATTTTATACAGATCTGGTGGGGCGCAATGTTAGCCGCATTCATCTTTACTTTGGTTGGTGGATTAAATTCATAAGGCATTTTACGGCTGTTTGCTGTTTAGTGATCTCCGCCAGATGCAGTTCATTAACAAAAAACAAGAAAAAGAACGCTTTTTGTCTTAATAAAATTGATTATCATTATCATCTAATATTAAAGGCAAGGAATATCTTAATGCTTACACTGTCACAAAAACTCCCTGATTATTTTGAGTATTATGAAGATGGGACACAATATTATGTCCGCCAAGTCCAATATCCTCAGGATATTCCTTTATTGCATCAATGGATGCATGAGCCACACGTAATTCCCCAATGGCAACTGAATAAGTCTGAACTTGAACTACAAGTTTATTTCGACAAAATGCTGGCCGATGACCATCAACGTTTAATGATTGTCGGTGTAGATGGCAAGGATGTGGGATATACCGAAATTTATGAAGGGAAACGTGATCGCTTAGGGCGTTATTACGAGGGTGATGAGCACGATCTTGGCTGGCATTTGCTTTTTGGAGATAAATCCGTTTTTGGTAAAGGTTTTTTAAGACCGACCATCCGTTTATTGAGTTTTTATATTTTTGAGAATTCTGAAGCGAAAAAAATTGTAGGCGAGCCAGACCATACCGTAAAACCTTATGCAGCAGTGGTGGCGGATCTGTGCTATGAGAACCAGCGTTTAATTCCAATGCCTGAAAAAACGGCGATGTTGTATTACTGTTTTAGAGAAACATTTTACGACAAATTTGGCGAATATTATGCTGCCTCACAACAACAATGTACCCAGCAGCAGTCTCAAGATTTAAGCCTGACTTAAACTGAATTTAAGATTTAGATTGAAGATAAGCCTCAACTTGTGTTGAGGTTTTTTTATATAGAAAACATCATTTTAAAAATAAATAATATATTGATATGTAAAATTAAAAAAAGGTTTTTGATTAACAAAACAACATATTGTTATTTGCTGAATTTACGAATATCATAAATAGATTACGAATAAAGTAATTGTGGATTGCAAAATTATATGTAAAGCAACATGGAGAAGGAATCACCATGAAAGAAGTTGCATTAAATGATTTAATCGACCAGCAGCGCGTTGGGCGTTATCAAAAATTTATTCTATTTACCTGCTTATTGCTGATGATCATGGATGGCTATGATATTCAGGCAATGGCTTATGCCGCGCCGATGATTATAGAAGCGTGGGGTGTCGAAAAAACCATGTTAGGCGTGGTGTTTAGCGCCAGTTTATTTGGATTGTTTGTTGGTTCATTTGTTTTAAGTTCACTGTCTGATCGGTTTGGTCGACGTCCAATCTTATTGATCTCAACGTTGATATTTTCTGTACTGATGTTGTGGACACCGCATGTCGCTAATATTGAACAACTCGCTGTTATACGTTTTATCACGGGAATTTTCTTAGGCGGTATCATGCCGAATGCCATGGCTTATAGCTCTGAAATTGTACCCAACAAATATCGTATTTTGACCATGATGGTGATTTCTTGTGGTTATACAGTCGGTGCCATGCTGGGGGGAGGAATTTCTGCATTACTTACGCCCATAGGCGGATGGCAGGCAATATTTTATTTTGGTGGCATTATTCCTCTGATCATTTTCTTTATTATGCTGTTTAAGCTACCAGAGTCATTGTATTTCTTAGGCGAAAACAAAAAGAATGAGAAAACGATTCTATTCTGGCTGAAGAAATTTTATCCAGCATTGGAACTCAACACAGCAACTCAAATCATTGGCAATGTCGGCCCTAAAATCAAAAAGTCACCATTGGAGTTATTTAAAAATAAGCGGGCTTTTTTTACCTACTCGATCTGGGTGATCAGTATCTTAAATATGATCAGTCTGTATTTTCTCGCCAACTGGTTACCAACCTTATCGAAAGAGTCTGGCCTTTCTTTGAATCAGGCGCTGATGATTGGTTCAACGCTACAGTTGGGCGGTACCATTGGTAGTATCGTGATGGGGTTAAAAATTGACAAGATTGGTTTTTATAAGGTTTTAGTTCCAGTGTTTATAGTGGCTGCTGTTAGTGTTGCCTTGATTGGATATTCGGTCAGTCATATTGCCTTACTGTTTGTGGTTATCTTTATTGCGGGCTTTGCGATTGTTGGTGGGCAACCTGCCATTAATGCATTATCTGCAAGTTATTATCCAGTTTCATTGCGTACAACGGGCGTGGGCTGGAGTATTGGGATTGCCCGTTTAGGTTCAGTGATCGGGCCATTATTCGGTGGATATCTGGCTAAATCTTTGGTCATTACCCATTTATTTGTGATTGCAGCCATTCCATCTCTATGTGTGATTTTCATGTTGCTGGTGCAGGCCAAATATAGAGTAGATCTTTGAATTTCAAGGCCGCGTTCTGCGGCTTTTTTTTGCTATTTCATTCTATTACCGAAATGGGTACTCGATTTGATATCCATAAATAGTTAAAAATATTCTATTTTTCCACTTTATTTGTCTATTTCCTATTTAATTATAAGTCGGGTTTATTCTATATCATCAAAGTTGCTGATTAAAAATCAATCATTGTTTTGTTGGGGATGCAAGTAATCTTTACAAATTTAGTCAACTATAAGCTGAAAAAAACAACTTAAGGTTATTTTTTAATCAAATTTATTTCATTTATTTACAGTCTAAATTTTGTCATGATTTTTTAGTTAATCTAATAAGCGCAATAACAAAACAAAGGAGTAAAGATGCTGATTTTTCATGATTATCCTGTTCAGGGAGCGCTTTTTGATATGGATGGCACAATGTTTGATACTGAGCGATTACGCTTTCAAACATTAAAACAGGCGTCCCAAGAACTCATTGGACAGGAATTTTCAGATGAATATTTAATGCAGTGTCTTGGACTCAGTGCAAAAACTGCTGAACAGCTTGCCCAAACTTTTTATGGTGAAGATGTTCCTTATCAAGCAATCCGAAAACGTGCAGATGAACTTGAACTGGAATCAGTTCGTCATAATGGTGTTCCGATCAAAAAGGGCCTGATTCAGGTACTGGAACGTTTACGCAAGTCTGGTTTAAGAATGGCTGTCGCGACATCAAGTCGTCGGGCAATTGCCGAAGAATACCTGATCAATGCCAATGTCTATAAATTTTTTGATCTTCTGGTATGTGGTGACGAAGTCGAAAAAGGTAAACCACATCCTGAAATTTTTATTAAAGCTGCGCAAAAATTAAATTTGCAGCCTCAACAATGTTTGATGTTTGAAGATTCTGAAAACGGGATCTGCTCAGCCTATGATGCGGGCGGGATCACCATTTTATTTAAAGATATAAAAGAACCCAATGACAGCATGCTTGCCAAAGCAAATTTCTATTATCAGGATATGTATGAGTGCCTAAATGCACTGGATCAATATATTCCTGAAATGGGAATGCCACAGTTACAAGAACCATTTCCGCAAAGTATCAATCAACTGACCGTCGGGATTCATGGTTTTGGCGCCATCGGTGGTGGTTATATCGCACAGGTATTGTCACATTGGGATGGTTTTACCAGACCCAAACGCATTCTCGCTTCAACCAGAAATCGCTTGTACTTGGAATCAGTCAATAGCTTTGGCAGCTACAGTATCCGTTATGGACAATCCTCGTATGATGAACGGATTGAGAATCTGACCGTAATCGATGCAGACAATGAACAGCAGATGCTCGAGATGTATATGCATTCAAGTCTGATTGCGCTGTGTTTGCCTGAACAGGCCATTGCATCGGAAGCAAAAACAATTGCAAGAGGACTATTGGCGCGTTTTATGTCGCAAGATACGGAACAGCATGAGCCGATTACCTTCTTGATTATTCTGAATAAAGTCTGTGCAAAATATCTGGTTTTGAAAAATATCCGTGAAGCCTTGCTTGAGATCACCGATGAGGATATTGCGGAGCATATTCTAAGTGAACACTATTTTTGCGATACCGTCGTTAACCGAATGGTGGCAAAGCTGACCGATCAAGCCTTATATCGTCAGTTGAATATCAAGCACCGTTTATTTAAACAATATCAATCCGATCTGAATGATGAAGCCATCGAGCTGTCAGATGAAACCGCGTTGACCGAGAAACAAGAACAGCAAATCACCAACTGTTTGGCGGATATGCGTGGTCAATTTCAGGCGGGTCAGTTTTTGCAGAATATGGATTTGATCCTATTCCATAGCGAAACAGATATGCCGATTTATGTGGAAAATCGTAGCCCGATCCTCAATAAAATGCGCCAAATGATTCTGGTTGAGCAGATTTCTGATATTCAGATCATTAAAAACCGTTTATGGAATGGCTGCCATGCCATGACGGCTTGGTACGCCAGTATGCATGACCACGACATGATCGGGATTGCGTTAGCGGATGCCAAGATCAAGAAGTATGTGGAGCAGGTAGTTGAGGAAGTAAAACTAGGTTTGGCGAATATTGTACCGAATCAGGCCAAAGAGCTAGACCGAATGGCGGAGAGTTTTCTACATTCGTGCCGCTCGGCCTATAAAGATACGTGTGAACGGGTGGCTCGCGATCCGCTGAGAAAACTAGGCTTCAATGAGCGCGTATTTGGCAGTCTGGAAAATCATATTCAGCAGCAATTGCCTTATCAAAAGATCTTGCAAGGCGCGATTTATGGCTATGTTTATGCATTAAGACAGCTTGAAATTGAGGAGCTGGAGATTGTTCAGCATATCCGTAAGAACGTGGAAATGATGGATCTCACTTCAACTCAAAAGAAAGCTTTATTGGATATGCTTTATCAGGGCATCCAGTCGGAAATGCATGGGGAAACCTTCACTTACCATTTGGATGGACTTAAAGTCCCATCTGAGGCGGTGTAGATATTTAGCAGTATACATTGCATTGAATAACACAGCTTTAAATCGATAAAGTTGTGTTATCTCTGATATAGATTTTAGGCATTGAATAATGCGCTGGATACGCCGAGTTTGTGGCATAGTTCTGATTTGAGGTCAGTATCGTATCAGCTTATATCTAGAAGGTTTTAGTGTTGACTAAACTACAATTTAATAATGCTATGTGCTCATATCATTTGATATTTCCTAATTTTATTTTCGAAAGATTGACAAGGCTGAGAGATAAACAATTATTTTAATTCAGTCTATGCTTATGTTTTAATGGCATATTCCATATTTTGTTGAATCTATATTTTGTGTTATTGAAACCATCAACCCAACTGTGTCCGACCGTCGTTCGAGACTATTCTGAGTGGCATCGTGGCCGTTCAGACTATGGGTTATGGTATTTTGAAATTGATCAGCCTGAACTAATTGAATACTTAGACCAGATTCGGGCAGATTTTTCGGATTTACTGATTCCTGCCAATCAACGTCAATATCATATTACCTTGTTTGTATGTGGGTTTCTGACATCCGCAGAGAAGCAATACAATGATGATTTTCAGATTCAACAATTACAACAACAGATGAAGCAACTGCAAAATCTGGAGCTATCTTCGTTCGAGTTAGAGATTGCCCAACTGGATAGCTTTAGCAGTGCCTTATTTTTGCAAGTGAAAGATACGGATCAAATTCTGGAAAAAATTCGTCGGCAACTGGCTTCAGTGTCAGATGAAATTGCTGCGCTTGAGTATTGTCCGCATATTACTTTAGGCCTGTATCGCGAAGCATGGCAGAGTGATCGGGTGCTAGAGCGGATTCAGCAATTGCCCGTTAAAAAGTGGAAAGTTAAAGTGAAGCAACTCACTTTCGGCTATTATAAGGCACAGATTTTACAAGGATTACTGTATCCTTATCAGCAAATTGAATTGGGTTAGATATGTTGCAACTGATTTTAGGCGGCGCACGTTCTGGGAAAAGTCGTTTGGCCGAACAAATCGCCAAGGATTCTGGCTTGTTGGTTGTATATATTGCCACAGCGCAGGCGCTGGATGACGAAATGCAGCAGCGTATCGAGCATCATCGGCAACAACGTCCTGAACATTGGCAAGTGTGCGAAGAACCGATTTATCTGGCTGATCGACTGTTGCAATGTGACCAACCCAATCAACTGATTCTGGTGGATTGCCTGACTTTATGGCTGACCAATTTATTATTGTCTGAAGATACGACATTACAACAGCAACAAACCGCAAAACTTTTGGCAGTCTTAGCTCAACTGCAAGCTCAAGTCATTCTGGTCAGTAACGAAACTGGGCTTGGTGTGGTTCCAATGGGAGAAATCAGCCGCCGTTTTGTGGATGAAGCGGGGCGATTGCATCAGGCACTGGGTCAACTCGTCCATAAGGTCACGTTTTGTGTCGCAGGCTTCCCAATGATTTTAAAAGATGAGAAATAATATGACTGAACATGAGCAATGGTTTTTAGCGGCGATTCAACAACCTGATCTGGATGCAAAACAGCAAGCTGAACAACGTCAGCTTCAACTGACCAAGCCTACAGGAGCGTTAGGTGATCTGGAACGAATCGCAATTGATCTGGCTGCTTTGCAAGGAACAGTTCACCCTCAGATTCAGCAACCCTGGATCACGATTTTTGCAGGTGATCACGGCGTAGTTGCTGAAAATATCTCGGCTTACCCGCAAGCCGTGACCCGTCAAATGCTACAGAACTTTGCGACTGGTGGTGCAGCGATTAGCGTCATTGCCAAACATCATCAAGCACATTTACAAGTCATTGATTGCGGTACGGTCGGTGATGCTTATGAATATGCAGGTGTGGAGCGTCATTGTATTCGTGCAGGCACCGCCAATTTTGCTGAACAGGCAGCAATGACAGAGCAGGAGTGTTTAGCGGCTTTACAGTTGGGTAAGGCCAGCGTGGAACGCGCCAAAGCACAAGCTGCTGATATTTTTATTGCAGGTGAGATGGGGATTGGTAATACCTGTTCTGCTTCAGCCTTGGCCTGTTTATTGTTAAATGAAGATGCTGCACAACTCACAGGTGTTGGAACTGGCATTACCAATCAGCAACTACAACATAAGATCAATGTGATTGATCAAGCGATAAAGCTTCATCATACAGAAGCTAAAAATGATGCCTTAAACATTCTGGCAGCGGTAGGCGGTCTGGAAATTGCCGCGATGACAGGCGCCTATATCCGTTGCGCGCAAATTGGCTTACCAATCGTGGTGGATGGTTTTATCAGTTCAGTTGCTGCTTTATGCGCAGTCCGTATTCAACCCCAGAGTCGGGCATGGATGTTATTCGGACACCAATCAGCTGAGTATGGACATCAACGTGTTTTACAAGAACTAAATGCGCAGCCTATTTTGAAAATGAACTTACGTCTGGGGGAAGGCAGTGGTGCAGGTGCTGCATTATCCATGATCCAGCTTGCTTGTGTTTTACATAGTCAAATGGCGACTTTTGCTGAAGCAGCCGTGACAGGTGACAAAGTTGCGCCTTGATTTACTACGCCATGGTGAAACGACATTTAGTCATACATTGCGTGGTCATCTGGATGATGAACTGACAGAACAGGGTTGGTTGCAGATGCAAACGACCACTCAGCAAGCTCTGAATGCGCAGATGCATTGGGATGTGATTATCAGTTCACCTTTACAGCGTTGCCAAAAGTTTGCGGTTGCATTGGCCCAGCAGTTAGAACGACCACTTTTGCTTCATTCCGACATTAAGGAAATGTTCTTTGGTGATTGGGAAGGTGTTTCAACCCAAACCATTTATGAAACAGAGCCTGAGTTATTGGCAAATTTCTGGCAATTTCCCACGCAATATCATGCACCGAATGGGGAAAGCTTTGCCCAGTTCCAGCAGCGAGTCATGTATGGGGTGAATCATATTTATACCGAAATGCAGCAGAATCATTGGCATAGGGCCCTGGTTGTGACACATGGCGGGATAATTAAATTACTGACCTGCTTAGCACGTCAACAGGCGCTAGATGATTTATTAAAAATGCCAGCAGAGCTTGGAAAGATCTACTCACTCGAATTGATGATCCATCGCGACAATGAGATTCATTTTGTAGAAAATAAATGAATGGGAAAATGACTTTGCCAGTCGTTGCTATGATTTAGCAGAAAGCTGTAATCGAACTGTCATTGCCACTGCCTATGATACAGGTCAATTTCTTGACCTATAATCAAATCCTTCATGAATATATTATTTAAAAGCAGTATGTTATGCGTAAGCATTTTATTGGCAGCCTGTAATAACGATGATCATCAACAAAGTCAGCCATCACCTGAAACCACGCCACAATCAAAATATTATCAAACAAAAACACCGTATCAACCGCAGCAAGATCTGAAAAAATACGAAGCTATTCCACAAGGTTTTCAACCCGTCTTTACTGAGCTAGTTGCACGTCATGGCTCTAGAGGTTTGTCGAGTATCAAATATGATTTGGCACTTTATAACTTGTGGAAACAGGCCAAAGCAGAAAACGCCTTAACGCCGTTAGGGGGGCAATTGGGGACTGATCTGGAAAGTATGATGAAGGCCAATATCCTGTTGGGCTATGGCGTGGAAGGGATTCGTCAGTTCGGATATGGCAATGAAAGCATGCAAGGTATCCAGGAGCATCGAGGTATTGCAGATCGTCTATTACAGCGCTTACCAGATCTGTTTAAAACCGCTTCGACACAGCCTGCTTCAATTTTAGTGCAAAGTTCAGGTGTTGATCGTGCTGTGGATAGTGCGAAATTCTTTACGGCTGAACTGATTCAGCAGCAACCACAGCTTAAAAACCAGATTACGCCAATGACCTATACTAGTCTGGCCAGCAGCAGTGTGCCATCAGTTAAAGATGGAGGCGTAGATCGTTTTAAACTGTATTTTCACAGCTTGAATAAGGACAGTGATTTAACTGAACCCTTATCTACACAGCAACAGGCAATCTATGATGCAAGTCAGGCTTATCAGCAGTTTGAGGAAGATGATGCTGATTTGGCAAATAAACTAAGTGAACTTGCCCAAAATAGCAAAGCTGAACAGATTGCCATGAATGTGCTTACTCCTATTTTCAAATCAGAATTTATTCAAAAATTAGGCTCGGCAGGATATCTTTTTAGCAATACGGGTTCCTATACGGTGACAGCGCCAAATGGTGAAAGCATTACCGAAAAAGGTAAAGGCAAAAATACCATTGCCAGTGCTGTGGATGCCGCTGCGTATGTGTATGAGTTATATTCAATTGCTGGGGGCATGCAAACAGAGCTAAAAAATATTGATTTTGATAAATATATGCCGTTAGAAGCCGCAAAATTTTACGCTGAATTTAACGATGCCAATGATTTTTATAGCAAAGGGCCAAGCTTTACTGAATCGAAGAATGTCACTAGTGCAATTGCCCAAGGCTTAAAACAGGATCTATTTAAACAGGTCGATGCGATAGTTGATAAGCAGCAAACGCATCGTGCGGTATTACGTTTTGCACATGCCGAAATCATCATTCCTTTGGCAACCAGTCTGGAATTGCATGACATGATGCAGCCGCTGCCTTTACGTCAAACTTATAATTATACCCATAGTAAATGGCGTGGTGAGTTTGTGTCGCCAATGGCTGCAAACTTACAGTGGGATATTTACCAGAATACACAAGGAACAACTTTGGTGAAGATGTTCTATAACGAAAAAGAGACCTTGTTTAAGCCAGACTGTAACTATGCGCGTTATAGCAATAACAGCTTCTATTATGACTATTTGAAGCTGAAACAATGTTATCAAATTCAATAAGCTGACTTATTCTATATTTTCATTTGGGAATCGCTTGCTATTCCCAATTTTATTTCTTCATAATCATTTCATGATAAATCTTTTGAATTGAGCTGTTTCGCATGACACCTTTCTGGATTGCCTTGCAATTTTTGACGGTTTTGCCGATCGAACTAAAAAATATGCCAAGTGCAAAGCAAAATAGTCAGGCATTGCTGTTTTATCCTGTCGTTGGCTTATTGATTGGACTGATGTTATTTGCGTTCGCGCTTATATTGGCAAAACTTCCTATTGTGTTCAGTGCAGGGCTCATTCTGGTGCTATGGATCTGGCTGACTGGTGGCCTACATCTTGATGGACTCGCGGATACCGCAGATGCATGGGTGGGTGGCTTTGGTGATCCAGAACGAACCCTGAAAATCATGAAAGATCCAGCGTGTGGCCCGATCGGGGTATTAAGCCTGATTGCGGTATGTCTGCTTAAATTTGTCGCACTCTATGTGTTGCTTGAACAAAAGCTTGAAGCATTTCTTATTGTATTGCCCATGCTTGGACGCAGTGTGCCACTATTTTTATTTCTCACGACACGCTATGTACGTGCGCAGGGACTGGCAAGTTCAATGCTTGAGAATATGCCACGACTAGCAATATGGATGATTTTTGTCATTACAATAGCATTGCTTTGTGCATTCAAATGGAAAGGTTTAGTCGCCTTATTCAGTTTTTTGATCATTATTTTTTATTTACGTGGGCTTTTTATCAAGCGTATTGGCGGGATTACGGGTGATACGGTGGGTGCTGCAATTGAATTGAGTGAGACGGGTTTGATGCTGAGCTTTGTTATTGTCTCATTTTATATTTAAGCCTCAAGATATGGCCTCAGTTGAAGCCATATCTTTTATTCAGTCATTTTTATTTTTCAAAATGATAGCGCAAACCTAATAAATAGGTTCGTGGTGCGGCAGGTGTGTAGCTTGCCTGATTATTGCTAAAAGATGTACTTTCGGCATAATGCACATCGGTGGCATTAATGACTTGACCAAACACTTCATAAGCATTTTTACGATAGTTAGCGCGTAAGTTCAGCAAGGTATGGCCATCATATTTTTCTGTATTGGCATCATTGATCCAGTAAGATCCGACATAGACACCTTCTACAGCAAGTAATAATTCAGGAACCGGTTTGATCTGATATTCAACTGTGCCAAAGCTTTTTGGTGCGCTTGGCATGGTATTGCCGCTGTAATCGAGTGAACTTGAGGGTTGAAACGCTTTATATTCATGTTTTGCAAAGCTACCTGAAACTTTTAAACGCTGATCATAAAGTGCATTGATCTTCCATGTGCCGCCAATTTCTATCCCTTGATGCAGGGTTTTACCAGCATTACGTGGTTCGCGGGTATTATCTGGCTTGGTGTAATTGATGACTTCATCTTTGCCTTGTAAACGGTATAAGGTAATCTCCCCATCGACACGGTCATCCAGCAGTTTGAAGCGTAAACCAGCATCAATATTATCAAACGTCGCTTCTTTCAGATTTGGCGTGACCAGATTTGCGCCGTACAGGCTGCTTACTTCTGGCGGAACAAAGCCTTGCGACCAGTTACTATAAATATCCATAGCAGGCGTGATATTCCAGACAAAACCGACTTGTGGGCTGGCTTTATGGAAATCACGTTTTTCATCAGGCGCACCTGTTACTTTTGATGGGGTTAATTTATTGCTGTAGTCATAACTGATCCAGTCATAACGAGCACCACCAACCAGATTTAAGGTCGGAATAACCTGCCAGTTTGCTTGTGCATAGAGGGCCTGATTATTGACGTCAACATTAAAATCGCGTAGTAACTGGCGTTGTTTATAACCCTTATAAATCAGGCTGTCTGGATCACGAAAAACCTCAATATCATTGGTTTTGGCCTGATTTGGTGAGTAATCTGCCATTGCTCCAACAATCAGTTTGACCTGATCCAATGTGGCAGAATGCTGCATATTTAAGCCATAAGACTGAAATGCGTTATATGTGGTCTGTCCACTATATGTGCCAGTCGGTTTACCATTTTTGACATCGGTACGGATGCTATAGCTTGGATTTTGTTCCGTGGTATTGTCACGATAATACACGGTGAACTGGCTTTGTTGCTGATCATTCCATTGGTGATTCAGCTGTGAAGAAATACGGGTGGCCTCAACCTCACGATCAGTAAAGGTCTGATAGCTATATCCAGGACGTTTACGGTAATCTTCCAGACTTAAATTGCCTGTCATGTCTGCTTTGAGGTGATTGTAGCTCACAATATTTTTAATTTGCGTCGCATCAGAAATACGCCAGTCATGTCGTAAGGTAACACTTTGCTTGTTACTTTCGGCATGGTCTTGCCAGCTGTCACCACGATCACTGGCATAGGCAGATAATCGCAAACCCTGTTCACCATACTCAGTTGCGAAGGTATTAGAAGCATCAATATCCAGACGGCGATAACCTTCTGAACTTGCACTGATTCCTATATTTGCTGTTGGTGTTGCACTCGGTGCTTTGGTCAGGAAGTTGATAGTTCCGCCAATGGCATTGCTTCCGTACAAGCTGCTGGCTGGACCACGCAAGATCTCGATACTGTCAATTCCAGCAAGGTTTACTTCATACAAGGCATTGTGGTTAAACACGCCCACAGGTCGAATTGAAATACCATCTTCAAGATATTGATAAACTGCCGCTGTGGTAATTGGCTGACGAATCGACATCATATGCTGTTCATTGCCCAGATCATTCATCAAAACACCAGGGCTTTGATTGACCAGTTGACCGATGAATGTTGCATGTTTATCTTCGATATCCTGACTGCCGATTTTACTGATCGCAGCAGGGGTATTATTAATTGATTCGCCTTCACGACTGGCGGTCACAACGATGGTGGCTAAGGTTTTGGTCGTATCAGACGGCACAGTTTCAGCAAAAGCAACGGAGTTATAGCTGACAGAAAGGCAAGCAGCCGCTAATACAGACAAACGGAATTGAGTATTCATTTTGAACTCTATAAAAAGCAATACATAAGGACGCGCCGTAGTTGTAACTGGGCACGAAGTAAAATTTGCGATTTATAAAGTGAGTGGCGGGGCTTGTTTAGTTGGGAAAATATAAAAGATGCGGGGGATATGCAGATCTTCTGTCCACGAATAGCAGAGGCAGCGTACACGACTAAACCAAGCCAGTAGAAAAATAAAAATAAATGCAATCAATGGGATGAGAACAGCAGCATCAAGGCCATGTGTACACAAAGGACAATGTTTCATGATCTGGCTGGCAAGCGCAAAAACTTCCTGTGCATGATCACTAAGATGTGCATGTTTAGAGCTTTGCAGTTGCTGGGTATGGTGCATGTCATGCATTGCATGTGACTGGTGGCCTGCGTGAGTCTGAGTCATCAATGATGCATTTTGAATCACTGTCACCTGACAATGACTTGGCATTGCATAAAGTGCAGGTACGATACCTGTATGGACCATCGTTGGTAAGAAGATATGCCAGAGTAAACACAGCAAAGTCACCGCGCCAAGAGAGGCACGCCACTTAAGCAAATGTTGACGAAAACTGGACTTCATATCAGCGATACGTCGTAGGGGAAATGTGGCAGCAGTATAATGAAAAAAAGAGGCTTATTCAAAAGATATCAGTGTAATTCAAAACAAAAAACAGGCCCATAAGAGCCTGTTTTACATCTATTTAAAGATTAACGATTTGGTAATACGTCTTTTAACGCTTCATGCATTTCTAGCAATGCTTTTTCAGTTGTTTCCCAGTCAATACAGCCATCAGTCACTGACTTGCCGTATTCAAGATCACACAGATTTTCTGGAATATCTTGACGACCACCTTTTAAGTGACTCTCAACCATAATCCCAACGATTGATTTATTACCATCCAGAATTTGTTCTGTAATATTTTTCAAAACCAAAGGCTGTAAGTACGGGTCTTTGTTTGAGTTGGCATGACTGGTATCAATCATGATCTTGTTGCTCACTTTCGCTTTTGCTAGAGCAGCTTCTGCTTCTGCAACAGATGTTGCATCATAGTTTGGCTTACCATTACCACCACGTAATACTACGTGTGCGTATGGGTTACCCTTGGTATTGATAATCGCAACCTGACCATTTTCATTCAGGCCCAAAAAGCTGTGACCATGTTTAACCGATTGCATCGCATTGGTTGCAACGGTTAAGCCGCCATCGGTACCATTTTTGAAGCCAACAGGTGATGAAAGACCAGAAGACATTTCACGGTGAGTCTGACTTTCAGTGGTACGTGCGCCAATTGCAGACCATGAAATTAAATCTTGATAATATTGTGGTGAGTTCGGATCAAGTGCTTCAGTTGCACAAGGTAATCCTTTTTCATTCAAATCAATCAATAAGCCACGACCAATGTGCAAGCCTTTTTCAATATTGAATGAGTCATTCATATCTGGATCATTGATTAAACCTTTCCAGCCCACAGTGGTACGCGGTTTTTCAAAATAAACACGCATCACTAGATATAAAGTATCTTTTACTTTTTCGCTCAGGACTTTCAGGCGATCAGCATATTCATGTGCAGCTTTAGGATCGTGGATTGAGCACGGGCCAATCACGACAAACAAACGTTTGTCATTGCCATCTAAAATATTACGTACAGTAGCACGTCCTTGTAACACAGTTTGAGACGCAGCCTCAGATAATGGAAGATCAGCTTTCAATTCTGCTGGTGTAATCAGCGTTTGAATGCTTTTAATGTTTACATCATCGATATCGGGCTGAGAAACTGGATTTGACTGTAGAGTATTCATTGCTGTCACAAATTCAATCGAAAAAAGAGGTTATTTTGTCTGCGAATATAGCATGAAATGCCGACTGATTAACTAGCAATAACGATAATTTATGCAGAAAGCAGCGGCATTTGTTGGCTTAAACAATTGTTGTTGAATGACTTGTCTGCTGTACAACGACAGCCTGATGAGTCTCAACTGGCTTCGGTTTGGCTTTCACAGGGTTCACAATAAAGTTCACGCCCAAAGCAAATAAGGTAATCCCTAAAATTTTACGAATCAGCCTTTCTGGCATACGTGAACTAATTAAAGTCCCGACAATAATGGCAGGGATAGAACCGACCAATAACCACATCAACAGGCTAAAGTCGACATTCCCTGAAGACATATGGCTAAGGCCTGCAACTGCTGTAAGTAAAACGGCATGCACCACGTCTGAACCAATAATACGGATCATCGGCAAGTTAGGAAACATTAGAACTAAAGCCATGATACCAAAGGCACCAGCTCCCACTGATGAAAGGGTAACAAAGATACCTAATACGATTCCCATGATGACAATGTAATGACGTTTGTGTTGCAAAGCATGTTGTTCGCTTTCCATATTCGCTTGTTCACGGTTACGGAAACGGTCAAAGAATTTTTCAATTTGTGCACGAAAGACAATTGAAATACCGGTCAAGGTCAACATAAAGCCTAAAACCATAGTCAGCACAGCTTTATAATGCGTGGATTGACTTAGGTAATGTTCGAGTGCCCAAGAGGTCGCAAATGATGCTGGAATACTGCCTAATGCTAGCCAGAGTACGATCGGCCAGACAATATTGAGTTTTTTAGCATGGACAATAGAGCCGCAAAATTTAGAGATCGAGGCATATAACAAGTCTGTACCAATCGCGATATGAGGTTCGATTTTAAATAGACTGATCAGGATTGGGGTCATTAAAGAACCACCGCCGACACCTGTGATACCAACACAGAAGCCAACCAATACCCCAGCCATAATAAATTCAATAGGACCAAACATCGACAATATGCCTAAATATGCAAAAATCAGCATATCTTATGCTTTTTTTAGATAACTCGTTGTGATGAATAGTGATTTACTTATGCAAAAAAACGCTAAAGAAAAAGATAGGTTCTCTTAAAATTTATTTTGGATTAAGAGATAAGGGTGCAATGACAGAATAAAAATACCAAAAGCTTTATTTAGATAAAGCAGGCTGGAATCTGTTTGGACGTTGTCAGCAAAGGGATAATGATTTTTATAAATAAAATATATCACTGAGTTATGGTTTTTTAGGCAACTTTTTACAAGTGGAGCTAAAAGTTGCCTGACGGATTCATTTTATTTTTTTACGGGTTTAAGCTCATTAACCCAGAGTACCAATAAGAAAGTCACGGGCGTTGCGAAAATCCACCAGCTTACGAACCCAATCGAACTTCCATATTCTAAACAAAGCAGGCTACCTGCAAGCAAAAAGCATAGATAAGCCAGTACCTTGAGCTGTATTTGATAGCGAATGACAAACTGTTGTTTTGATTTACTCATCTGCTTAGAACTACATTTATAGAGCAGGAACATTCCAACAAGTATCAATACAAGGCTCAAAAGAATCATGCTTTCACCTCATTTTTGGCTAATTTTGCTTTGATCTTCTGAGCGGATTTTTCCTGAATCGGTTGGATATTTCTAAAAATAAATACAGCAAACAAGGCACAGGCCAGTAGGAATAAATCAATCCGTAAAAATAGCCAATAACTTTGCAGATCTATGATGAACTGATGATTGATGAGATAGAGCAAGTTATAAAGAGGGAGAATCAAAGCCACTAATCCAAAAATTATTACCTGTGATTTCCATAAATATTGCTTTTTCGTCAATAAGGCGACAATGAAACTTAAACCCCAGACGCTGAAAAATGTATAGATTTCATAATTGGGCGTGGTTTCGGTCACATGTACAAATCGATTGGCAAATAAATAGCTGAGCATTGCAGTGGGCAGACCAATAAATGCAGCGACATTCAAACGATCAACCAGATAGTAACCGAAATGAAATTGATCAGATTTGTTTTGGATCTGACGTTTTAAGCTCCACAGCAATAGGCCTGAAGCAATCATTAAACAACCCAAAATACCTGAACAAAAGAATGCGAAGCGCAGTAAAGGTTGGGCGAAGGTCGCCATATGTAAGCCATAGACACCTGCATTTAGGGTGGCAACTGCACTTTCATTACGGGTATTGCCGAGAATTTTGCCTGTGCCATCAAAGGTGATTTGTGCCTGATTTAAGGTGATTGATCGATCTTCTAACTGCTTAAAGGTAATCACTGCTTGGTCAGTATTCGGATTTTTGACTTCAATTGATGCCAGTGCTTGTTCGCCCCATTGTTGTTTTACTTTTTCCAGCAGGGTGCTGATCGGTAGCATCTCAGCTTTATGAGGCTCGGTTTGATTTGTGGCACTCTTTTCAGTCGTTCTAATTTCAGTGAAAAACTGATAAGGATTCTCTGGATAAAGTTTTTGCATTCCCCATGGTAAATAGAGATAGAAGAAAATCGCCAAGCCTGTAAAGGTGATGGTCAGGAAAAAGGGAAGTGCGAGTACCGAAGAAACATTATGAAAATCCAGCCAGGAACGCTGCGATTTAAAGGTTCTTAGGGTAAAGAAATCGGTAAAAATCTTTTTATGGGTAATGATGCCTGAGACTAAGGCCACCAGCATAACGAAAGCGGCAAGACAGGCAATCAAACGCCCGATCATGATCGGGAATCCATACAACTGAAAATGGAAGTTATAAAAGAACTCTCCACCTTGAGTTGCCGACAATTTTAATTCCTGACCAGTATTGGCATCCAGACTACGACTTTCATAACTGCCGCTGGCTTGTTGCCAATACATTTTATTGACAGGTTCTTCGTGATTTGCCACTTTGAGATACCATGACTTGGCATCGTCAGCATGCTTTTGTAGATAATCGGCAGCAGTTGTGATGGCTGTATCCTGATTCACTTGAACCTGAGCCAGTTGCGGCTGCATCCACAAATTAATCTGATGTCGATAATATGAACTTGTGCCCATTAAGAAAATAGCAAACAAAAGCCAGCCAAAAATCAGACCCGTCCATGCATGTAACCATGCCATTGATTGGCGAACACCTTTATTTTGCATTTTTAATTTAAACCTACAGATAAGCCAAACAATACGCCTGTTAAGCCCAGACTGATCAACGTGAGTTTCAATAATGAATGTGAGCAGAAACTAATAATGATGAAAATGAGATAAAAGAGAATCGCGATAAAAGCCGCCAGATAAATCGCCTCTGCTTTATCAAGTACACGGACAAATAATGAGGTCAGGCTAAGGCTTAAATACATCATACAGAGGTAGCCCAGTACAAAGGTCAACGCAAAGCGATAGAAAATACTCAGTCGATAGACAAAGGTAAGCGAGGTTGATTTAGCCATAACGGGTCTTGATACGGAGGAAGGGAGAAATAAATCACATATGGGAATGATTCTTGTTCATATTAGCTATTCCTGCAATCTCAATCAATTGCCATTTCATCGTAAATCTAGATAGGTTTTCTGTAAAACAATGACATCTTAGATGAGAAATGATGTTCACCAATCGTGAACAAATTGCCAGATCATGTTTGATTCAGTGTAAAATCATTTTGTTAGAATCATTTAAATCTTTCTGTGGGGCGTGGGTCTTGTCAAAGCAAAAACTAAGAATTGGCATCGTGGTGGGAGAAGTTTCTGGAGATACGCTAGGGGTGAAACTCATGCGCAGTTTTCGTGAACAAGGCATCGATGTCGAATTTGAAGGGATTGGTGGACCACAAATGATTGCGGAAGGTTTCCATAGCTACTATCCAATGGAAATTTTATCCGTCATGGGAATCGTGGAAGTTTTAAAAGACCTGAAAAAGTTATTTGCTGTCCGTGATGGTCTAGTCGAGCGCTGGACCGAGCATCCAGTGGATATATTTATTGGTATTGATGCGCCAGATTTTAATTTGCGTTTGTCCAAAACCATTAAAGAAAAGAATTTACCAATAAAAACCGTGCAATATGTCAGTCCATCGGTATGGGCATGGCGTCAAGGCCGTGTGCATGGCATTAAACGCAGTATCGATCTGGTCCTTTGTTTATTTCCATTTGAAAAAACGTTCTATGAAAATTATGACGTTGCTGCGGCATTCGTCGGGCATCCTTTGGCAAAGCAGTTACCGTTAAAAAATCCAATTGCCGAAGCCAAGCATCAACTGGGTCTATCCGCACATAAGACTCACATCGCTTTATTACCTGGCAGTCGCCGTGGTGAAATCGAACGTTTACTGCCGTTGTTGACTGGTGCTGCTGACATCCTGCATCGCAAGCATCCTGAAGTCGAGTTTTTAATTCCTGCGATCAATGATGCACGTAAACATCAGATTGAACAGGGCATTCAACACTTGGATGCTGGTTTAAAATCGAAAATTCATGTGCTGGAAAATAGCGATGCAGAATCGAAGATTGGCCGTATGGTCATGAATGCCAGTGATATTGTGGCTTTGGCTTCTGGTACCGCGACACTCGAGGCAATGTTATTGCATCGTCCAATGGTAACCTTCTATAAGTTGAATTGGCTGACCTATATCATTGCCAAATTCTTGGTCAAGATTCCGTATTATTCTTTACCTAATATTATTGCAGGTAAAAAAGTCATTGAGGAACTGATTCAGGCCGATGCAACACCACAGCATTTAGCCACTGAAATTGAGCGTTTAATGGATCATGAAACAGCGCATATTCAAATGATGCAACATTTAAGCATGCATAAACAATTGATCTCAGGCAATACCGAGGATCCTGTACAGGCAATTTTGAACTGTTTAAAAACGGGATAAATAAAAAAGGTGGCATTGAAAGCCACCTTTTTTATGATGCGGATTAGGCACGAAGGATCAGTTCATAGCCCGTGTATTTACGGATATTGATCACACCAATATCCATTAACAAATACTGGCCTTTGATGCCTTGCAACACACCACGAATTTTAGGTGTTTTATCCAGATTCAGTGATTTAATTTTTTCAGGATAATGTTCAACAGGGTAGATAAACTCTCTTGGTTTTTCGTCCTCTAGAAATTCCAGATTCTCGTTAAACTCAAGGTTTTGATTAAATTCTTCACGAATACTTTGAATCTTAGGCGCAAATTCTTCCAGAATCTGATCACGTTTTTCAATCAAATCTAATGGCTCAGCTTCACCTTTAAGAAGTTTACGCCAATCAGTTTTATCTGCGATTTGTGTCCCAATTAAAGTTTCCAGATGGCCTGACAAACGACGTGAGCCCACTTTCATGATCGGTAAAGCCTGAGTTGCACCTTGATCCAGCCAACGGGTTGGCATATTCACGATACGGGTAATCCCGATTTTCAAGGCACTTGAATTGGCTAAATAAACAATATGCGGCTGAAAGCAGACATCATGAGCGAACTGGTCTTCACGGCAAGTGCCTAAGTGATAATGGCAGGTTTCAGGCTTCATAATACACAGATCACATTCTGCTTTTGTTTTAAAGCATTTGAAACAATGACCTTGGGAATAAGACTTCGGTGTTTTTGAGCCGCAAGAGGTACAAAAAATATTACCAGTCCATTCGATCTCGATTTCCTGCCCTAAAACAAAAGGTAGGTCAGTTTCTGTACGATCTAATATAAATTTATATTCAACATTTGCCTTGCTTGTTGATTGATCAGTTACACTATGCGTTTTGAGCGCTGCATGCATTTTATGACAAATGCCTTGTAGTTCCATTAATAAACTCTCATCTTTCTCAATCAAGGGTTGCAGTTATGGCTGAACAAAATGTCATCACTTCTATGCTAGACGATTTATCTCAAGAACAGCCCATTCATACTGCACTTTGTATAGGTCAGCAGATTGACCAAAATGCTTCAATTCAATGGCATTATTTTAACGTAACTGACTTTTTAAGTCTGCCATTTACGCAACGTTATGATTTAGGTTTTGTATTATTTGATACCGAAGAAATGCAAAATATTACCGAAACACAAAAAGCGCAGCTTTTGGTGAAGCTGCGTGACCTGATGGCGAAGCGGATTGTGGTAGTGAGTAAGCGTGAAGATGAAAAGCTATTGCGTTCACTGGGTTTCACTCAACTGATTGATAAAACTACTCATGACAGCGATTTTGCATTATGGCAATTTAATATTTTAACTTATAAACATGTACCAGACTGGTTTAACTCCAAGTTCTGGGCCAATCCTGAAAACTGGGATAAATTCCGCTGGTAAACGATGAATGCTGCGATTTAAATCTGATTGAGATTTCGGTCGGAGATTCGCAGCAAAGCCTTGCAAAATTTAACAATTTATCTTTGTGCTGTGTTTTCAAAGCAGCGTATGCTTTTGGAATAAATAATTCCAAAAGGAAAGTTTAGGTTATGACAGATTTAACCAATATTGTTGAAATTTTAGCGAAGCAAGCTTTAGGTGGCGGTCAACAACAGTCAGGTCAAGCTGGCGGTTTAGGTGGGATTTTAGGTTCGGTACTTGGTCAGTTGGGTGGGCAACAGCAAAATACTCAAAACCAGCAAGGTGGTCTAGGCGGAATCTTAGGTTCTGTGTTGGGTCAATTAGGCGGTGGTGCAGGTTCAACTCAAAGTAATGCAACGGGTGGAAACACGGCACAAACGTTGTTGATTGCAGTTTTACCTTTAGTTTTGGCGTGGATTCAAAAACAAGGTGGTTTACAAGGTGCTTTGGATAAATTGAAAAATGCTGGTCTAAGCAATCAGGTACAAAGCTGGGTTGATCCACAACAGCAAAATGCCCAAGATGTGCCAGAGCAGAATATTCAAAGCTTATTTGATGATCAGGATGTCGAACAGGTCGCTCAGCAAACTCAAGCGCCTAAACAGGCAATTTATGGTGCCATTGCTTCGGTTTTACCACAAGTGATTGATTCATTGACGCCCCAAGGCAGCAGTACCAATCCTCAAGAAGCCAATCAGGATATTCAGCAAGTGTTGAATCTTGTGAGTGGTTTTTTAAAGAAATAAATTAATCTCAATGGAAAGCCTGTTCATATGAGCAGGCTTTTTTCTGGCTGAATGTTTATGGGTTAAGCCCTCTATCTGCTTTATTATGCTTAGTCTGAAACCAGTGATGGATTGGTTTGCTGTTTTGCGCTTTGAGCAGTTAATGTTGGACTATACACTGAGCTTGGTTCAGGAAAGAATTTGAGCAGTAGAGTATAAAGCAGTGCCGCCAGTACTATACTAATAGGTAAGCTCAGATCGAGGCCATTAAAAAAATTTCCCCAGATCCCGACGAACTGATGAGGTAAGTGCACAAAGCATAGGCCGATGAATGCACTTGGAATCCATGCAATGAGACCACGCCAGTTCCAACCATGATGAAACCAATACACGCCACCTTTTATTTCAGTTACAAATACTTGTAAATCATCATTTTTATAATAGCCTCTACGAGATACGAAACCAATAATCATAATAATGATCCATGGGCTGGTACACACGACAATGAGGGTAGCAAAGGTCGTGACACTTTGAGTCAAATTTGCCAGAAAACGACCGATAAAAATAAATATGATAGAGAGGACACCAACGCATATTGTTGCTTTAACACGGCTAAGCAGCTTCGGAAAAATACTCGACATATCTAATCCTGTACCATATAAGGCGGTAGTTCCAGTAGATAAACCACCAATAAGCGCAATTAAACACAGCGGAATAAAATACCAGGTAGGTGCTATGTGAATTAGCCCACCAATATAATTATTCTGTTGCATAAAGATAGGTACATGATTTGCAACAATCGTCGCTGTCATAAGACCAAATAGGAAGGGAATCAAGGTTGCAAGCTGGGAAGTAAAAACTGCCAGCATGATTTTATAGGATGAGGTCTCTTTGGGAATATAACGTGACCAGCCACCTAAGAAAGTTCCAAAGGAGATTGGATTACTAAATGCAATCAGCGCAGCGCCTGTAAAAGCAGCCCAAAAACCAGTTTCACCTAATTGAATCTGTCCTGCATAAGCTGAATCGAATTGTTGAGCAAAAGCAAAAAGGCCTAAAAAGAAGAGTAGGCTTGAGGTAATCACCGCAATTCGATTGACCAATAGCATAAAACGGAAACCATAGATACAAATAATCAGTACCAGCAAGGCAAAGCCGCTATACACCAATCCATAAACCCAATTATTTTGATAGGAACGATCAAACAAACGTTGAGTTGCACCAATGAGTGCATCACCAGAACTCCAAACCGATAGAGAAAAAAATGCAATGGCTGTAAGTAGGGATAGGAATGAGCCTACAATTCTGCCGTGTATGCCAAAATGTGCTCCTGAAGCCACGGCGTTATTGGTTCCTGTGCGTGCACCAAAAACTCCCATAGGCGCTAAAATACATGCACCGAATAGAACACCACACAAAATCGCCCATAAACCTGCTTGAAAAGAAAGACCAAATACAATGGGAAAACTTCCCAAGACACAGGTTGAAAAGGTATTGGCGCCACCAAAACTCAGGCGGAATAGATCAAATGGCGTTGCTGTACGCGCGTAAGTTGGTATTTCTTCAATACCATAACTTTCAATGTGTGTAATGGATTTAGAATGATCTTTCTTCATTTTGATTTTCCTTGTTTATTTATAAGAGACATCCTTGTCTCTAAAGTTTGTAATTTTAAGCGGCCTCTCTTGAAGCTTCCTGTTTCTGAGTAGGTTGCGGTGTTTGGAGTTGTTGTCTTCTGAGCTGAGTAATGCCACAGATACCAATCAAAGAAAGCAAAGATAGGAAGCTGAATAAAAGCGCTAAAGGTAACCATTCACCAGCGTAGTGCTGTGCAAGCAAAGTCCCAATGATTGGAGTAGTACCGCTTGTGATCGCCGCAATCATTTGATAGGAAATGGAAATCCCTGAATAACGAACTTTGGCAGGAAAAGCTTCGGCCATAAAACCAGCGACGACTGAATACAGTGAAGACAGCGCAATCACAGCCAATGTAATGCCTAAAACGATTAAATAAATATTTTTAGTGCTGACCAGCATAAACATTGGATAAGGAACAGCGATACATAAAATGGCAGCCCAGAATAAAAAACGATGAGAACCAATTTTACTGGCATACCATGCAGCAACTGGCATCGCGATAAATTCAAATACAGTTACCCAAAATAATGCATCCAGAATAGTTGGGCGACTGATCCCGACATATTGGGTGACGTAGGTAATCATAAATGTATTGGTAAAAAAGAAACCTGCTGTACCGATTGTGATAGAGAGTCCCGCAAAAAGTACTTGAGGCCAGTAATTTTTGAGCAATTCTTTAATTGGAAATTTGACGATTTCCTGTTTCTCCTGCATTTGTTTAAATTCAGGAGATTCTTCAACCCCTAGACGTATTGCAAGACCAATCAGCATAAAAACAAAGCTCAACAGGAACGGAATACGCCAGCCCCAAGTGAATAAGTCTTTTTCATCCAATGAGGTAATGGCTCTGAAAACGAGTAAACAAAGAATCAGGCCAGCAGGACTGCCCATTTGAGCAAAAGAAGCAAAAAAGGTTTTCTTATGAGCGGGGGCATGTTCGCTTGCCATTAACACGGCGCCGCCCCATTCACCTCCGACAGATAGACCTTGCATAAATCGTAGAACAATCAGCAGTACAGGTGCCCAAATTCCGATACTGTTATAACTTGGTATGAGTCCAATTCCTGTTGTGGCAACACCCATCAATAGCATTGTGAATAGCAACATTTTTTTGCGGCCGAATTTATCCCCCAAATGTCCAAAAATAAGTGCTGCAACAGGGCGTGCAATAAAACCCACTGCAAAGGTTGCAAAGGCAGCCAATGTGCCAGTGACAGGATCAGTTTGAGGAAAAAATACGATACCGAGTACTAAGGCTGCGGCGGTGGCATATACATAGAAATCATAAAACTCTACGGTTGTGCCAATAAATGCTGCCGCAGCAGCCCGTTGTGATTGTTCTATCTTCATCCGATAAGATCCTTGAATATTCCCTTATTTCATTATTATCATTTGCAAATACAATTATTTATGTATCTTTACTCCAGGCAAAACGCATAACATTTCATAAAGTAAATTGGCACCTAATAAGGATGTATTGCCCGTGGTGTCGTATGGTGGCGATACTTCGACAAGATCACATCCAACAAGATTTAAACCCTGACAACCACGGACAATTTCCATTGCTTGAATTGTGGTTAAGCCCCCAATTTCCGGTGTACCTGTACCGGGTGCCCATGCAGGATCGATACCATCAATATCAAAGGAGAGATAAACAGGCCCACCATCGACTTGCTGTTTTACTTCTTCCATTAAAGGGGCAAGCGATTTGTGCCAACATTCTTCGGCCTGAACGACACGAAAACCCTGACGACGGCTCCAGTTAAAATCGTCTGCACTATAGCCCTGAGCACGTAAGCCAATCTGAACAACACGCTGACAATCGAGTAAGCCTTCTTCTGCTGCTCTGCGAAAAGTGGTGCCATGTGCGACTTTTTCGCCAAACATTTCATCATTGACATCGGCATGAGCATCAATATGAATGAGGCCAACTGGACCATGTTTTTTATAGATAGATCTGAGGATGGGAAGGGTCAGCGTGTGATCGCCACCAAGTGTGAGCGGAATAATAGGATGTGCCAGAATACGGTCATAATATTCTTCAATAATGCGTACCGCTTCAGCTAGGTTAAAGGTGTTAATAGGAACATCACCAAGATCTGCAACATTCAAGGATTCAAAGGGAGCCGCACCAGTTGCCATGTTATAAGGGCGTATCATGACTGATTCAGCACGGATTTGACGAGGACCAAAACGGGTACCTGAACGCAAGGAGGTGCCAATATCTAAAGGAATGCCAATGAAAGCTGCATCTAGATTAGAAAGCCCTGCATCATGCTCTACCACTGGTAGGCGTAGCATCGAGGCAATCCCACCAAAGCGTGGCATTTCATTCCCACCGAGTGGTTGATTTAACATCTTGTTCATTTATTTCTCCTTTTATTTATTTATCAACCAGTCTCAGGTAGGAATAAATCCTTTTTTTAAAAAACTTAGTTCAGATTTTTCTAAACTAATCTGATGTTGGATGTTTTAAAATAATGTAGAGAAAATAAGGAAAATATGATGGAAGAAGTGGCCTATTCTGATATTAAATTGATTCGAATTTTTGTCAGCGTTGTAAGGAATAAAGGCTTTGCAAATGCTCAACAGGAGTTGAATCTATCAACCTCCGCAATTAGTACCTATATGACTCAACTAGAACAAATCGTGGGTTTTAAGTTATGTGAACGAGGGCGTGGTGGTTTTTCTTTAACCCAAAAAGGAGAGATGTTTCTACAGGAGGCCAAACGGATTTTGCATGAACTGGAAAACTTTTCCAGACATACTGCCCAGATTAAAGGTGAGTTAACCGGTACATTGAGAATCGGTATGCTAGATTCTATGGTGACGGATCAGAATATTCCTCTGGATCAAATGATTCGTGAGTTTTCAAAACAAAACCCTCATATTTATATCAAAATTCAGGTGCAGTCGCCGTATGAGTTGCAAATGGGAATTTTGGAAAATCGTTTTGATGTCGCGATTGGTTCATTCTTTATGAAAATGAATGGGGTGATGTATCAGCCTCTCCATAAAGAACAACAGTGGCTATTTTGTAGTGATAAACATCCTATGTTCGCACACCAGAATTTGACTGCTGACGTTATTCGACAAGGAAAAATGGTGAGTCGTGGTTACTGGAGTCACACTGAACTGGCAAAACAGGGATTTAAGCATTCATTTGCGACAGTTGACTCAATGGAAGCACAACTCATTCTAATTTTATCTGGGCAATACATTGGTTATTTACCCGAACATTTTGCACAGTTTTGGGTGGAGCAAAAACGTTTAAAAGTCTTATTACCCGCAATGTTTGGTTATTGCGCGCCATTTTCTCTTATTTTTAGGCGTGGTAGAACAAGGGAGCTGGTGATTCAAAATTTTCGTAAAACGGTAAAAAGCTTTTTTAATTAAAAATAATAAATGAAAAAAATAAAAGGGCAGTTTGCCCTTTTATTTTTGTTTAAGAAGCTAACTTCAAATTAGAAGTTATATTCCATACCCAAACCGATAACAGTTTTCTTGTTATCATCTTTCTGCCAGTCAATTTTTTGTTGAGCAACAACACCGTAGAAGCGAGCTTGTTTATTGATGTTGTAGTCTGCACCGATACCATACAAGTCATTTTTACGATCTTCACGACCATCAACTTCTGTTTTTGCAGAGATGTATTCTGCTTTTAATTTCACAGGTGTAGAAGGGATCGCATATGCAGCTGTTACGCCAAATGCATCTTCTTTCAAGCCTTTGTATGAAACAGCTGGTGTACCAGCAACAACAACTGTATCGTCAGTTGGTTGAGCAGTTTGCCATAAAGCACCCAATACTAAACCGTTAACACCAGCTGGAGCCAAGTCTAAAGAACCTGTTACACGGATTGCATCAGAATAGATTTTGCCACCAAGTTCTTTATTATAAGCATTATAAGTTGATGCTACACCAAAGTTACCTGCAACAGCTGCTGCTAGGCCATAGTCTTTATTTTCATAGGTAAGAGATGTTGAAACACCGTCACCAAAACCATCACGGCTGCCTTTTTGACCTTTCGCATCATTTTTAACAGCTGAAGATTCTTCACCTTGCTGGAACATGATGTTGAATGCTAGACCACCTAGTAACTTCTTGTCTGTTTCAAAACCAACTACGTTGCTTAAACGATCTTCACCAGCAAGAACTTTGGTCATATCTAGTTCAGTGTGATCGTTAAAAATATCTTGGTTGTTACCCGCAGCAGTTTTAAGGTAAGAGTCGAATTGACCTACTTTTAAAGTACCAATACCGTCAGACTTAAGACCTACAAAACGGTTACGCATACCCCAGTCAGTATCTGAACCAGAACCGTCAGCTGAAACACCCCATTCTGCTAAATAAACTGCTGTTAATTTTTCAGTCAGTTTTTCTTCACCTTTTACACCGATACGAGAAGCGTTTGAGTTTACTTTAGTTACGCTTTCGTCTTTAAAGCCATTTTTATCAATTTGATCCAAAGTCACATTGAGCTTACCATACAATGTTGGTGCTGCTTGCGCTGCATTCATGGCTAAAGTTGCTACAGTAGCAGCAAGAAGCAATTTTTTCATTGAGATTTCTCCAAAACACTTTTTTGTAAATGGCCGATGCCTTAGTTACTGTTATAAGCTTGCTTGTGTACATAAAGTTACACAGCTCACTGACTTGTATGCAGTATCGGTAAACTTTGTGACAGAGAAGTGAAAGA
Source organism: Acinetobacter sp. YK3 (assembly GCF_001729365.1). NCBI lineage: Bacteria > Pseudomonadati > Pseudomonadota > Gammaproteobacteria > Moraxellales > Moraxellaceae > Acinetobacter > Acinetobacter sp. YK3. Next base: position 59,706 of record NZ_LZPJ01000013.1, on the reverse strand, counting down.
AAAATGACAGTTTGATGACGATTCATATTTGGTAATAATTATATTTCTTATTTATTTTTAATGGCTTAGAAAATAAAAAAACGGAGTAACAACTCCGTTTTTGACAAAACTGACGTTTAAAGAGCAGCTTTGATCTTTTCAGCAAATGCTTTAATTTTTTCCTGATCACCCATTTGTGCAGCATGGCGACCAAGCTCATGTATTGAACTTGGAATCAGGTGAAAGTGGACGTGTGGTACGGTTTGGCCCGCCGCAGCTCCAGAAAGTTGCATCAGGACAATGCCTTTAACATCCAGCGCTTTTTCCATCGCTTGAGCAACTTTTTGTACGATTTGAATCGTGTAAGCCGCTGCATCTGCCGGCAAATCAAGTAAAGTTACCGCTGGTGTTTTTGGGATAACTAAAGCATGACCATCAGCTTGAGGCATGATATCCATGAAAGCGAGTACCTGATCATCTTCATAAATTTTGATTGCAGGTAATTCACCACGCAAGATACGTGCGAAAATATTTTGGTCATCGTATGCCATGATTCATCCTTAAATAGGGAGTATGTGCTTTAACATTGAGAATTTAGGCATTAAATAAAATAGCCTAAAGCGGAGCGCTGAACACTTCGCAAAGATTTGCTTATTTGCAGTTTAGCTCTTTTTGGCGAGCTTTAATGTCATCAAGGCGTTGTTGCTCTTTGTCAGAGAACTTCGGCTTAGTGGTGTGGCAGTTTTCATTACCAAATTTTGCTTTAGCATCAGCATCTTTAAAACAGAATCCTTTAGATGCATAGATGAGGTTATAGTCATCCTGTAACTTTTTACATTCTTGTTCTGGGGTTGCCGCTTGTACGCTAAAACCAGTTAGGGTCATTAAGCCTGCAAAAACTGCAACTGTTAACTTATTCATGAGGTGTTCCTCTAATCAAAAAGGTATAAACCGACGCTTTATGAAGATAGATCCATATGGCAGTTGGTCGCTACGTATATACCAATATAAGGTTTCTTAATAAAATTTCAATAAAACTCTATTATTTGAGTGTAATTTTACTCCATAATTTATCCTTATAGTTGTAAAAATCATTTTATATCAATACGTTTTAATAATTTTAACTAAAACATATAATTATAAGGCAGTTCATTGTACACCATTTTACTTGATTGACTTCTAAGTCGCTCTTTTTATAAAACTATTTAGAGATTAGTCTAAATATTTTCGTATTAACAAATTTGATTGTAAATATTCGATGACTGATTTATTGCGATCAATGTAAAAGGCCAAAACAGAGCATAATAGATTTATCTTGAATGAAAATTTAAATTATAAAGCGGCAAAAGAATAATGAATTTTAGAAAAAAGCCTGAGATGTCAATAAAAATATACCTTTATGTCAATCAGATATTGAGAGAGTGATATTGATTAATATTTAATAGCGCAGGGAAATATCTACTGTGATTTTTTTAAGCGCATCGTTTGGCTATTGGCATTTCGCTTTATGGCACGTTGATAATTAATAATTTTCTTCAAATTACCTTTAAGCCATTTGATTGCTAGTTCATCGGGAGTAATCGGACGAGGTTCACTGACAGATGTATCCTTGACCAGAACGGAATGCCAATCAAAAGGAGCAGCCTGAACGCCACCAAAAAATTCAGTATTAAATTCAGGTGTGTAATTTAATGAAACTTTAAGTAGATAGATTTTCGGGCCTAAACGCACATGGTAGAAGCCATCGATATCTTTGCCCATGTATTGTGCGAAAGGGGTTGTATAGCGTTGCTTTTGCATCACATGCTCCATAAATGAATTTTCAGAGATGTGAGTTGACGAAGTTGTACCTTGTCGAAGATTAAATCATGGGAGAGAGAAATGTATTTTTGGAACTCACCTTATTGATATGGTGTCGAAGTGTTCATATTTACAGCATTTAAAAGCAATGATACGTCATAACTTGTCGGTGATGTTTTGTCCTATTTTGAAAGGATTTTCAGAACGAGGCGATAAGTTAAAAGTTCTAAAAATGACTAGGTTTATTTATTCGCTAAAGAAGGATTTGTTGTGACTGTTTATCCGTTACAATTATCGGGCGATCATTAAAATTAACGCTTAACAACACATTTACTTTTATCAAGAATTTAAAAAATGCTGAAATATATTAGAAATAACTTTCCTATTTTTATACTCATTAGTATTGTAATTATTGGATTTGCTTATCCTTTTTACACAGGTCAATGGATTATGGCACCAAGATTGGGTGAGGTGGATCTTCAATGTTATGGTGTAGATGTTCCTGAAGCTATACCTCACGCGAGGGTACTTCATTTTTGTTCATGTATTCATACGGTTGGGATTGAAAATAAAGCGGAAAAGTATCACTACTGCACCAAACAAATAAGCAAGTAATTTAATCGCTCTGTTAAGAGATGAACTTTTTTCCTTGATGCTTTGTCATAAGCTAAGTATTTATTTTAATTAGACTTCTTATATGTATATTGTATTTATTATTTTATTGATATTTTTGGTACTTGCATGGATGGCTAAGATAGGAAGAAAGAAATAAAACGGGTTAACATCTGACTCATTGGTCAAATGTTATATTGTGTAGTTGAACTTTAAAGTCACTCTGTAAATTACATATTTTTGTTGATGTATGTCACACTTTGCTCTATATTTGCTTTGTTGTTTCATTATAACTAAACAACAATAACCCTCATTCAGCGCAAAAGAATATAAGGGTAAGCCCACTCTATGGAGTGGGCTTTTTTATTGATCAAAATAGATTAGAATATAGGCATGAAAAGATCCCGCCTTAAGCCTGAATTTCCTGCTCCAGACTGGAGTACAGAACAAGATTGTTTTTTGATTGAGAACAGCGCTTTGCCTATTGAACTGTTAATTTTAAATTTGCCTTTTTCGGAAGAAGAGATTCGGGCACGTAAAACTGTGCTTGGACTGGTTCGGAGACAAAGGCAGATGAATCGAATGTGAAATAAATATTTAATTTATCAGTAATTTTTAGGCTAATGTGATATAAAAGGTCTTTATCAGGGGATTGATATGGCAATTATCACATTAAGAGATATCGAAGCGAATAAAAACATCAGGGTTAAGGCTATTGTCGATCCAAGTGTAAAATTTGATGCTGATGGTAAATTTGAAATTATTAAAAATATCAAATGGATATTTGAAGAAACAGAGCGTGAAGTGCCAGTAGAGTTTCATGATACTTTGAACCATGCCAAACTTGATCAATATGTCGGTTTGCAATATGTGATAATCAGGATTGAATAATTGCAAGTTTCTTAACTCAAAGGGAACTTGTGCTATTTATGATATTCTTATGCGGCGAGCAAAGTTTAATCTTGTGAAAGAGAATATCTATGAAATTTTTTTGGATTATTATTCCATTACTCCTCCTACAAGGCTGCGCACAGATGTTTCCAGCGCAAGCGACGAAACTTGATTCTGGTGCTTATAGGATTCAGACCACAGCCAATATCTTTGCATCAGATGAGTCGATGAAGAAAAAGGTAGATAAAAAAGCCGAAGGTATTTGTCAGGGCAAAGATTTTACTGAACTTGAAAGCAAAGCTCAGGCTCATAGTGAGCAGATTTATATGCCTGGTATGGTCACAACAGGGTCATATAAAACTTTCAATAAAACGATTCAATGTAACCAGTCACAATAGCTTTCGATTAATCAAATTAGGTGCTTAGGCGCCTTTTTTATTACTCATCCATACATTTTGAAGCATTGGTTACACAAAAGGTGTTTGTTCACTGTTGAATATCTCTATCAATTATTCAAGCATGAAATGGTATATTTAAATAAAGGATGCAGATCATGATCGATGAAAATAAGCCTTTAAATTTTGATGATGATAATGAAGCGATGGATTTCGACGATGAGGAATTCATTGATGATAAAAAAGAGGATGAGTTATACAACAGTATTACCAAAGATGGTTCGAGTGTAGATCCTGCTGATGATGGGGAAAGACATATTCGACCTGAAGATGGTGACCCGATTGAAATTGAAGAATAAATAAGCCCGCTTCGGCGGGTTTTTCATTGAGCAAATAACATAAATAAAGCAGGTTTTTTATTGAATGAATGATAGGGTGAGTTTTTAGTAGATCATTGAAATGGGTTGATGGATCAGTACAGAGAGCGAAAATGCATCATGAAGACGTTTTTTGATTTTTTACACAGGATTATTGGTTCTAAGTCATTTTCATATCAGGATCGTAGCGCAAATAAAGATTCAAATATCGCAACTGCTGTTGATGTAGATGACGCCATTGGTGTTGCAGTTGATTCAGATGATTATGAAAGGTCTATAAATAAGGCTGGGATTAATCTGATTACGAGCTTCGAAGATTTGAAGTTAGATGCCTACGATGATGGTACAGGTACATGGACGATTGGTTTTGGTACTACGGTTTACCCTGATGGTATTCGGGTGCAACAAGGTGATCACTGCACCGTAGAGCAGGCAAAATCCTTTTTTCAGCATGACTTAAGGCATTTTCAGAAGGCCGTTAATAAAGCAGTGTTAGTAACACTATCTCAAAATCAATTTGATGCACTGGTTTCCCTCAGCTATAACATTGGCCAGAATGCATTTAAGAATTCAACACTGCTCAAGTATTTAAATGCTGGAGACTATCGAGCCGCGGCAGATCAGTTTCTAGTATGGAATAAAGGTGGCGGGCAAATTCTAAAGGGTCTGGTGCGCCGTCGTGAAGTAGAAAGAACACTTTTCTTAAAACGATAAAATCAATGTTTATAGCAACGAAACGAAGCGTTGATGCAGATTCTACGATTTCTCCCAAAGCATGACATATTCTTTTGCATTGGTGGCTGTATCGAGGCCTTCATTTATAATCCTAAAGCCACTGGCCAGATAAAACTTTACACTGTTTTTATTTTCTTGATAGACGTTTAACTCTAGACGGCTTCTCATATCCTGTGCGTATGAGATCAGTTGTTTGCCTATGCCTTTTGCTTGGTGTTCAGGAGATACAAAAATAGCTGCAACAGTGTCTTCTACCAAGGCAATAAACCCATAAATATTGATTGCATCTTCCGCAATATAAACTTCAGACATGGGTAAATAGATCTCTTGCATCTTGGTTGTATTGCTTTCCCAATAGCTTACAGGAATAAAATGATGCGCTTTGATTGAGGCTTGCAGCCATATTTTTGTTAATTCATTAAAATCATTTGATGTTGCTTTTCTTATTTCGTACAACGTATCGCTCCTTATCAAAGGCTTAAAGACTTCTTAGCCTAGCATAGCTTGAAAAGATGCAATTTAATAACATCAAAAAAAGCCCTGAAAAGGGCTTTATGAAATAAACGTTACTCGGTGGTCAGTTTCATCAATACAACACCAAAAACGATTGAGGCTGCTGCCAAAAGACGTAATAAACCCATCGGTTCATTTAAAAAGAATATTCCAATCAGAAATGCACCTACTGCACCAATTCCAACCCATACGGTATAGGCTGTGCCTAAAGGGAGTGTTTTCATTGCCACGGCGAGTAAGCCAAAACTCAGGATCATAAAAATAATGGTAATGATGCTAGGGGTTAATTTGGTAAAACCTTCGGACATTTTCATGGAATATGCCCAGATGATTTCAAAAATACCAGCTAAAATTAGATAAGCCCAAGCCATTGCGGACACCTCTTTAATAATATTTTTAGGTCGTCCTAAAGCTTGAAAAAATAAAAAAGAGGTCGTCCTCTCTGCTGTATATATAAGCACTTCTCACCGAATGCTTCAATCTATTTTGAATAAAAAATTGTTTTTATAAGTTAAATGGCATTCTTGAGGAGGAATGCCATAGAGGGGAAATTAAGTTTTTTTAAGAAACATAAGCCTGAACATCATACTCAGGTTCACCCGCTAGAACAGCAACAAACTTCTCGACAGTTTCTGCTGTTAACAAGTACGGGTTAAACTCTTCTAAATGATATTTCATGAAAAAATCAGTAATATTTTGATTGATTGGTGAAAATTTCATAGACCATTGCGAGAAGAATTTATCTTTACATTCAATGTAATAGAGGATTTCGCAATTGATATGGCGCTCATCTTTCACAATTTTATTGTAAAATAGATCATCAATGAGACTCTTTGGGCCTTCTAGACATTGTACAAAATAGCCATGACCATAATATAAAACACCAGTAATATCATGACGATAATTAAAATCTACAGCCTCATCAAGGATTTCAATCAAATTTGTTTTTAAGTTCGAGTCAATGTTCTTAATTTTACTCACGTATAAAAGTCTGACAGACTCCATGATTGATATGCTCATTTTTTAAGGGATGAATACCTCTTATATAGAAAAAACAAGGGTTTGTATACTTCGATATGTAAGAGTGAGTAGTCTTTTTGAGGAATAGAATGATAATAAAAAATCACAAGAAAATTGCTTGGCTTTCAATATTTCAGTCTTTTAAGTAAAGCACTTCATAAATATTAGTCATGAGACATGATTTAAACGATTTGCTAAATTATGTGATTTTTATAGTAATTGGTGAGATTCATGACAAAATTATTGCTTGCAGGAGTATTGGGACTAGGACTGGCTGGTTGTTCCTCAATAAATTATGAAGCTAATACCAAACCACCGATTGTGCCTAAAAATGAGGCACACAACACTTTCAAAATGCCTGAGCATGGAATAATGACAGATCAGGACGTATCCAATGTACCAGAGCATGCGGAATATAAGAGCAAGTACAGCATTAGTTTCTAAATCAAGATAATCCCAAAATCAAAATCTACCATCTCCTTAAATTATCGGGTTTGAGGAGAGGCTGAGGTGTCGTTTAGATTAACGGATTATGAGTCCGCTGCTCTAAGCAACCGTTAAATAGTTTGTTAATGACTTTATTTTAACCATTTGGTAAATTATATCGATTAATAAGAAAGGCTTATAACAATGAAATACATCATACTTGCAGTGCTTTCAATTCTAATATCAACATCGGTTTCTGCTAGAGAAACGAACTCAATGCGATCCTCTGGTGAGCTGGTTTATGTGGGGGATCGAGAAAGCGACTTGCTGAGAAAAATGGGAAAATCTTACCCGAGATATTTTATTCACAGAGAAGGACGTCGCTCATGTGAGGCAACAGAGTATGTATATGAAATTGATATGCAAATTTATACAGTTCTGGTCTGTAACGGGAAGATTTTTAAAATTGATGTGAATAATAAATAAGATAAACTTAAAGCTTAAACCAAGTTCCATTCACAGGTGATTGCTATTTCAAATCCACAGAGCTCTATAGACGCTTTAATTATCGTTGATATGCAAAAAGCTTTTGTATCAGGGGCAGAAGCTGTACCAGCATCCGAGCAATTGATTGCTTCAATTGGTACTTTAATTACTAAGGCGAGGGCTGTGCACGCACCAATAATTTTTCTGCAAAATGACGGAGAAGTTGGGACGGTAGATGAGCCTTATCAAGTGGGTTGGGAGTTATTTTTTGCTCCTCAACCTCATGAGTTCGTGGTACGGAAAAGTGAGGACAATGGTTTTGAAGGAACATCACTCCAGCACATTTTAGATGACCTTAGAGTTCAGTCTTTAGTCATCTGTGGTGTTTTATCAGAAATGTGTGTGGCTGCAACAGCACGCGCAGCTTTAACACGAGGTTATGCGGTGTTATTACCACACGAGGCCCATGCCACATATGATGTTCCCGCAGGTCCAGGATCGGAAGCTGTACCAGCCGCTATGGCGGCTAGAGCAGCAGAATGGTCGCTGGGTGATGAGATTGTGATTTGTGCATCAGTGGATGAGGTCGGTTTTATCAAAAGCAGCCATTAATAAATCAATATTTTTTAATAGGCCTGCTTTGATATTAAGCAACACGTTTATTAAAAAAAACCGCTCTTTCGAGCGGTTCTAAATATTCCCTTACTTCAGCGTAATTTTACTCCATGATTCATACAGTTTTGCTGCTGCGGAGAAGTCGCTATTTGGCTCCGCAGTTAAATTTGCTGTTTGAATCAGGCTCTGTGTTAGAGCGAGTAGAGGTGCTGGTAATTTGGCATCCTTGACGAGATCTAGTGCAATACCTGTATCTTTTGCAAGTAATGGCAGACCAAACGTCACTGGAAATTCACGGCTCAGCACACGTTGCGGGAAAATATTTTCCGTAACAAAGCTTTTGCCGCTAGATGCATTCACACAGTTGAGGGCTGCATCCAAGTTCACGCCATGTGCTTTTAAGGTACTGAAACCTTCGGTCACTGACCATAAGTTTACTGCAAGCAACATATTGTTAATGGCTTTTACAGCAAAGCCAGCACCGGGTTCACCCACATGCTGAATCAATTTACCTAATGCAGCCATAGCGGGATAAGCGCGTTCAAATGCATCCACATCACCACCAACCATAAAGGTCAAGGTTGCATTTTCAGCACCGACAGTTTGACCACTTACAGGGGCGTCCAGAAAATCGACATTTTGTGCTTTCAGCTTTTCGACGAGACGGCGGGCTGCATCTGGTACACCACTGGTACAGTCAATCCAGATTGAACCTGACTTAATTTCAATACCTTCAATCAGTTTTTCCACATCATCGCTGGTGGGTAAACATGAGAAAATAATATCGGCTTGTACTGCCTGAGAGAGTTCAACCGCCGTGGTGTCATATTCTGCTGCATGTTGTTCTGCTTTGCTAAAATTTCGGTTCCAGACCAGAACTTTCTCAAAATATTTAGGAAGATGCGCCGCCATGCGATAGCCCATAGCGCCTAAACCGATGAATGCAACAGATTGAGTCATACTTTACCTTTTTATTTGCGTCGATCGTTCGGCTAACCATGTGGTTAAAGTTGGCCAGAACTCAATTGAACTGTTTTGACTGGACATTAAACCTAAGTGCCCACCAGGGATAAGAGTAAACGTGACATCCTGACTGCTTGTCAACTGGGTCAGCGGAAATGCAGACTCGGAAGTTACCAGTTGATCGCCTTTACCTGCACCGACAAGAAGTGAACAATTAATATTTTTAAGTTCAATGGTTTTGTTCTTGAGGCGAATTGCACCGTGTTTTAAAGGATTTTGCAGCCAGACGTTAAATAACATGTCTTGGTTTACGCCGCCTGGGTAATCAATCATATTATTTAAGAAGTGGCTTAAGGTGGCATCTTCTTGTACCAGTTTCAAATTATCCAGATTTTTTAATAATTGAATATTGCCATCAATCCAGCCTTTAGGATCAAGCAGCTTAAAGCCCAACGAATTGAGAAAGCCAGGTGAATGGATCATCAGTTTGGGCAAACGGTTATAGATATAATCTTTAATGGTTGGGTTGCGGTTGGTGAGATAAGCCAAGGTTTTATAAAGTTTGCCGATATAACCCGAAGCATAACTGTCGATTGGGCTGCCTAAGACCACAAGGTTTTTGACAACGCTTGGCTGATGGCGTGCGGTATAAAGCGTGACAAAAATGCCTGCCATACTCCAGCCATGCAGTGAAATTTTTTCAGATTGTGCATGTTGTTGAATGGCTTCAATACATTTTGGAATAAACTTATCAATAAAAGATAGAAAGTTAATCTGATAGTTTTTATAAGTAAGCTTGCCCCAGTCAATCAGGTAGACATCAAAACCGCTTTCCTGAAAATGTTTGACCAATGAACGGTAAGGATAGAGGTCATAGATATCCATATTAATCGCTAGGGGTGCAACAAAAACCAGTGGCTCTTTATAGCGCTTATTCTCTGAAGCATAGAAACGGACACGAGTTTGTTTGAATTGCGCAATCACTTGATACGGCGTTGATTGAGACAAAACCAGTTTGTCTGCATCGAATACACGCATAGCCAGATGTTTAAAATTTATTTTTTGCTGTTCCACAAGCGATTTCATCTTAGAAAGTCTCATCATGAGTCAAGATTGCACGAAGTCTAAGCGATAATTTCATCTTACGCCTTGACCTTAAATACCTTAGGCGCTCAAAATATTGGCATATTTCCTCATTATGATCATAAGGCATACAAAACGATGAATCCAAGCGATGATTTAGAATATCAACTAGAAACACTGGCAATTCGCACAGGGCATGATCGTACCTCGGAAGGTGAACATAGTGAGCCGATCTTTTTAACCTCATCATTTGTATGTGAAAGTGCCGCGGATGCCGCTGCAAAATTTTCAGGACAGATCGCAGGCAATACTTATTCACGTTATACCAATCCAACAGTGCAGGCATTTGAAAAGCGTTTAGCAGTTTTGGATGGTGCAGAACGTGCAGTCGCGACCAGTTCTGGTATGGCAGCAGTTCATGCAATGTGTATGGCCTACTTAAAAGCGGGCGATCATGTCATTTGTTCGCGTGCAGTATTTGGTTCAATCATTGCCTTATTTGAAAAATATGTGGCGAAATTTGCGGTTGAAGTGACCTTCGTTGATCTTGGTGATCTTGAGGGCTGGAAACAGGCAATTCGTCCAAATACCCGTATCTTATTCATCGAAACGCCGTCGAATCCATTGGCACAAGTCGGTGATATGCAGGCGATTGCCGATATTGCGCATGCCAATGGGGCTTTATTTGCCGTTGATAACTGTTTCTGTACGCCTGTATTACAGCAGCCAATCAAGTTTGGTGCCGATTTAGTATTGTATTCAGCAACCAAATATATCGATGGTCAGGGCCGTGCGCTTGGTGGTGCGGTCGTTGGTAAGCATGACTTGCTTGAAGAAGTAAATGGTGTAATTCGTACTTTGGGTAATTCAATGAGTCCGTTTAATGCATGGATTTTCTTGAAAGGCCTTGAAACGCTTAGCATTCGTATGAAAGCCCATTGTGAGAGTGCACAGAAACTTGCTGAATGGTTACATCAGCACGAAAAAGTGGAAAAAGTATATTACGCAGGTTTACCTGATCATCCTGGACATGAACTCGCGAAAAAACAACAAAAAGGTTTTGGCGGTGTCGTATCCTTTGTGGTGAAAGGCGAACGTGAAGGCGCATGGACAGTAATCGATAACACGCGCTTCTTATCGATTACCAGTAATCTGGGTGACGTTAAGTCAACAATTACCCATCCAGCAACCACCTCACATGGTAGAATGTCGGCAGAAGCTAAACAAGCTGCAGGAATTGAAGAAGGTTTAATTCGTGTGTCTGTTGGTTTAGAAGACATTGATGATATTATTCGCGACTTATCACGCGGTTTAGATTTAATTTAACGAGAGAAACTTATGAACATTAATATGCTCATGCAGCAAGCTCAGCGCATGCAAAAAGATATGGAAACTAATCTTAAAAAAGCCAAAGAAGAGCTTGCAAATACTGAAGTTCATGCGGAAGCAGGCGGTGGTTTAGTTAAAGTAACGATGACTTGCCGTAATGTCGTTAAGCGTATCGAAATTAGCCCTGACTTGTTACAAGACGAAGCAGACATGATTGAAGATTTGATTGCTGCGGCAATGAATGATGCTGCACGTCAGGCGGAAGCAATTTCAGAAGAAAAACTTCAAGGTGCAAACTCAGGTATGGGCTTACCACCAGGTTTATCTGGTTTATTCTAATTGAGTATTCCTCAAGCACTCAATCTGGGTGCTTGGGGAATCTTGTTTTCTACAAATAATCGAGTTAATTTGTGTTTAGTGAACGATTTGAACAACTGGTTCAAGCATTACGTATTCTGCCGAGTGTTGGCCCAAAATCCGCACAGCGTATGGCATTGCATTTATTAATGAAAAATCGCGAAGGTGCCTTTGCACTGTCTTATGCTTTACATGAAGCATCCAGCCATATTCATGAATGTCGTATTTGTCACTCTTTAACAGAACATGATGTCTGTGATATTTGTGCCTCTGTGGAACGGGATGAGCAACTGTTATGTGTGGTTGAATCACCAGCAGATGTTATGGCGATTGAGCAAAGTGGCAGCTTCCGTGGTAAATATCACGTTTTGGGTGGGCATTTGTCACCTTTAGATGGAATTGGCCCAGAAGAAATCGGGATTCCTTACCTGATTCAGCGTTTGAGCGAAGGACAGATTCAGGAAGTGATTCTGGCAACCAATGCGACGGTAGAAGGGCAAGCTACAGCACACTATCTAGTCGAAGCGACCAAACATTTACCGATTAATATGACCCGAATTGCACAAGGTGTACCACAAGGCGGTGAGCTGGAATATGTCGATAGTCATACTTTAAGTCAGGCTGTCCATAACCGTATGCGCATGAAATAACAGCCTCCTTAGGCATTTTCTTATATTTATTTTAAATTCATGCTGTTAATTTAAACAAATAATTAAATTTTACATTTTGTCTAACATTATCGTAGATCTATTTGCGGTGATTTGTGGCACTATGAGCTGGCGAAAAGGATTTTCGTTTTTTGATGAAATGGAGAGAGGAGTAATTTCATGTTTTATATGTGGAATACCAATTAGATTTATTTTTTGTATTTTGTTTTTAGTTAAGCAATAGCTGATCTTAGACAGTTCTATTGCGTATGGTTCTATATTATTTTACTTGAGCACACATGTTTCAGTTTATCCAGCAGCAACAAGATTTAGCTGTTCTCCTAAGCCAGATGGAACAGTGTTCTGTCTATGCACTTGATACCGAATTTATCAAGGTCGATACCTTATATCCTAAACTTGGTGTTTGCCAAATCAATTTAAATGGCCAGATCCTGTTACTCGACGGCGCTGCTTTGGATCTGACAAGTTTTTGGCCAAAGATTTTTGCTGCACAACAGAATATTTTTCATGCCTGCGGTGAAGATATTGATCTGATCTACCATTATGCAGATCAAAAACCGTTAAATAATGTGTTTGATACCCAGATTGCCATGGCATTTCTTGGACATGGCTTACAAGTCAGTTATCAAAATGCATTAAAAACCTGTCTCAATATCGATATTGAAAAAGATCAGACCCGTTCTGACTGGTTGGCAAGACCATTGTCGCAAGAGCAAATGAGTTATGCGGCAAACGATGTTTTGTATCTCACCAAGCTGGCGGATACCTTGAAAAATGATCTGAAAGTGAAGGGGCTTTATCAATACGTATTGGAAGATTGTCAGAATCTCACCAAAGAGATTGCAATGGAAACACCATTGGCAGAACTCTATACAGATATTGGTAATTACCGTCATTCACGCCGTGAGTTGATGCAGCTCCAGCAGTTAAGTATCTGGCGAGAACAGATTACCAAGGCATTGAATCAGCCGCGTAGCTTTATTCTCCGTAATGGTACCATGATTGATCTGGTCGAAAAGAATCCGCGTAATACGTTCCAGCTTGCCAAGATTAAAGACATACGTCCGAATGTAGTTCGTGAGCATGGTAAAACCATTCTGGACTTGCTGAAATTTTTGCCGCCTGAAAATGAATGGCCTTTACGTATGGCACGGCCAATCAAGAATAATTCAAAAGAAGTTGCACCGAAGATAGATGCTTTAATTGCTAATGTTGTGCTTCAGACTGGAATCCCGAAAGAAGTGTTGCTGCGCAAGAAATGGATGAATGCCATCTATGAGCAGGTGGTCTTCCATCTGGATGAGCAGAGCTTGCCGAGTTATTTAATGGGTTGGCGCTATGACATTCTGACTCAACCATTGATTACATTGTTGCGGGAAGATATTGATTATCTGGCAACACAAATGAAAATTGCCCGTTAGTATTTTAAGAAAGAGCTAAGTGATTAGCTCTTTTTTTTGGCTTTAATAATCAGCATCATGGGACGTCTTAGTTCATCCTGCCAGCCCATTTTTTCAATCATTTCAGCGGTTGGTGCGGGCTCGATCAGGGCAGTGATTTCAAAACCTGCTTTAAGCAAAGCCATGACATGGGTCTCGATGGTACGGTGATATTTCACCACATGGGCACCTAGAAACTGTGTTTCTCTTTGACCTTCTTCAAAATAATGGTCAACGGGCCAGTAGAGCGGCTGTTTTTCCTCATCATATATCCAGTCTTGTTGAGCACGAGCAGTAAATACTGGGATGCTCGACGGAATAATACAGCTCACCTTGTGGCGCGAGTAAGTGTGCTGCTTTTTCAAATACAGCATCAAGATCTTGTATATAGTGCAATGCCAGTGAACTCATGATCAGGTCAAATGAAGCAGCTTCGGCATCAAATGTTTCAATAGCACTTTGTTGATAGCGAATATTTTCTGCTGCACATAAATGTTGCGCCTGTTCTAGCATTTTGGCGGAGAGATCAATTCCAACTACTGTGGATGCACCTTGCTCCGAGGCATATTGACAATGCCAGCCGTAACCACAGCCTAAATCCAGAACTCTCTTGTTCTTGAGTTCTGGAAGGTGAGCTTTAAAGGCTGACCATTCTCCAGCCGCACTGAGTCCATCGCGAGAGCGGGGCATTTTTGAATATTCGTTGAAGAAGTGCGGGTCATCATATTTGTTTTTTTGCATATCACATTTCACATCAGCTTTAGGCTGTAATTATGGCACGTTGATTTTATGACTAGAAGTTGCTTGGCGTACAAGGGATTGAAAAGACGACTCTGGCGTTAACAATCCTTAATGTATCCATTTTTATTTTCATGTATGCTGTCTTTGATTGTTAATAGATGTGAGTAAACATGCACTGCGATATTTATAGATCGAGCAAGAAAGATGAAATGTATATGTATATTGCTCGTCCAAATTATCCTGATGACAAGGAACAAGAGAACCCATTTGAAGGTGTTCCAGAAAGCGTTTTACAGGCGTTTGGCAAAGCCACGTTTGTGATGCATTTAGAACTTCATAATGAGCGAAAACTTGCACGTGCAAACGTTTTACATGTTATAGACTCATTAAATACCAAAGGCTTCTTCATTCAAATGCCGCCAGAAGGGTTGATCAATCCAAATGCGGTAGAACCAGAGGGCTTACGCGGTGCTTGAAACTTTAACAGCAATTTGGTCGAACATTCTTTCGGTACTGGATCAGTTTCCTGAAGAAAATGTAGCGATCATTGTTTATGTTACGGGGACGCTAATTGCATTGTGGTGCTGGTATCGTTTGATGTCACGCCTGCCAAATCCAATTGGTGGAATCCTGTGGATCGTGGCTTTTGCAGTTCTTGCAACGCCAACCATTTCAGAAGGTCCAAATTCAGCCCTTGCACCTGCAATCTTTGGCTTGCTTTTTGGTGTGCTCACTAAAGAACATGTCTTGATCTGGTCAAATCTATCATTGATTTTATTTGTCATTGGTACAGGGCTACTGATTGGCTTCTGCTGGTCAAAATACACTGCAAATAAAACTGCACGTTCAGTTTAGATACTAAGTTAAATATAGAAAAATAAGGTTTTTAAATGTCTGCTGATACACAACACTTCGCTGGTACAGATCAATATATCGCGACCGATAGCTTAAAACTTGCAGTGAAAGCTGCACGTGCTCTACAAAAACCATTACTGGTCAAAGGTGAGCCGGGTACAGGTAAAACTTTGCTTGCAGAACAAGTGGCTGCAAGTCTGGGTTTAAAGCTGATTACATGGCATATCAAATCGACAACCAAAGCCCAGCAAGGTTTGTATGAATATGATGCGGTTTCGCGTTTGCGTGATAGTCAGTTAGGTGATGATCGTGTCTACGACATTAAAAACTATATTAAGCCTGGTAAATTGTGGGAAGCATTTACCAGTGAGGAGCGTTGTGTTCTGTTGATTGATGAAATTGACAAAGCAGACATTGAGTTCCCAAATGACTTGTTGCATGAGCTCGACAAAATGTCGTTCTATGTGTATGAGACAGGCGAGACCATTACTGCGACACAACGTCCAATCGTGATTATTACCTCAAATAATGAGAAAGAGCTTCCAGACGCATTCTTGCGCCGTTGTTTCTTCCATTATATCGAATTCCCTGATGAAGCAACCATGCGCGATATCATTGCTGTACATTTTCCAAGTATTTCCAATACATTGGTGAGTGAAGCATTGCAGGTGTTCTTTAAATTACGTGAAATCCCGAATTTGAAGAAGCCACCATCAACCTCTGAACTGATTGACTGGTTAAGCTTGTTGATGGCAGATGATATGCCTGAAGATGTATTGCGTAATCATGATAAATCTAAAGCCATTCCACCGTTGTACGGTGCCTTGATTAAAAATGAACAAGATGTGCAATTGCTTGAACGTTTAGCCTTTATGTCACGCCGTTAAGAGTACTTAGCAATGTTTGTGCGACTGTTTTACACCTTACGCAAATATGGCGTACCTGTAACAACACGTGAGCTCATTGATCTTAATCAGGCAGTAGCTTCAGGTCTTGTGTTTGCAGATCAGGAAGAGTTCTATCAATTGGCTAAAACAGTTTTAGTTAAAGATGAACGCTTCTTTGATAAGTTTGATCGTGCTATGAAAGATTACTTTGATGGCATTGAAACCTTTGATTTAGATGAATTGCTGAAACAGGTTCACAAATTACCCAAAGACTGGTTTGATCTTGAACTGTTGGAAAAGCATTTAACGCCTGAACAACGTGCGGAATTGCAAAAAGCGGGTTCGCTCGAAGAACTGATGAAAATGCTGGAAGAACGTTTACGTGAACAGCATAAGAAACATCAGGGTGGCAATCGTATGGTTGGCACAGGCGGTACTTCGCCTTTTGGTGCGTTTGGTGATCATCCTGAAGGTGTTCGTATTGGTGGCCCAGGGCGTAAACGTTCTGCGGTGAAAGTATGGGAACAGCGTAAATACCAAAATCTGGATGATGATCAGGTTCTGGGAACTCGCCAAATGCAAATCGCTTTACGCCGTTTACGTAAGTTTGCCCGTCAAGGAGCTGCTGAAGAGCTGGATGTGGATGGCACCATCCGTGAAACAGCCAAACAGGGTATTTTGGATGTACAACTGGTACCTGAGCGTCGTAACCGCATTAAAGTGTTGATGCTGTTTGATGTTGGCGGTTCGATGGATGCCTATATTGCCGAATGCGAAAAGCTATTCAGTGCGACCAAATCAGAGTTTAAAACCCTCGAATACTTCTATTTCCATAATTGCCTGTATGATTATGTCTGGAAAGACAACCATCGCCGTAGCGCAACTCGTATGAATACGTGGGATCTGTTCCATACCTATGGACGTGATTATCGCGTCATCGTGGTGGGTGATGCCAGTATGGCACCGTATGAGTTAAAGTCAGTCGGTGGATCGGTGGAGTATATGAATGATGAGGCGGGTGAAGTGTGGCTGAGACGTTTACGTCAGCATTTTGATAAAACCGCTTGGCTGAATCCTGAAATGGAAGGTTATTGGCATTACACCCAGACCATTAACTGGATTAAAGATATTTTTGAAAATCATATGTTTCCGATGACGCTAAAAGGTATCGAAGACATGACGCGCTATTTATCGCGTTAATATTTATATGAAGACAACAACTTTATAAAAACAGGAATAATGATGGAACATCAAATCAATGGGGTAGCTTTACCCAATGAAGCAGGTTTCTTTGGAAATTTTGGCGGTCAGTTCATTCCTCCTCACTTAAAAGAGGCGATGGATGAGATTAATGCGGCTTATGAAGAGATTCGCCATACCGCCGAGTTTCAAGATGAGCTGAACGATTTATTCAAAAATTATGTGGGTCGTCCAAGTCCATTATTTCATGCCAAGCGTTTATCTGAGCAACTGGGTGGCGCGCAGATTTATTTAAAACGTGAAGACCTGAACCATACCGGTGCGCATAAGATCAATCACTGCTTAGGCGAAGCGCTACTTGCCAAATACATGGGTAAAACAAAGGTTATTGCTGAGACTGGTGCAGGACAGCATGGTGTCGCTTTAGCAACTGCTTGTGCATTGGTGGGTATTCCGTGTGAAATTCATATGGGACAAGTGGATATCGAAAAAGAGCATCCCAATGTCGTTAAAATGAAAATTCTGGGTGCAAAATTGGTTTCGGTGACTCAAGGCACAGCAACCTTAAAAGATGCAGTCGATAGTGCCTTTGAAGAATATTTAAAAGATCCGAAAAACTATATTTATGCAATTGGTTCAGTGGTCGGGCCGCATCCATTTCCAAAAATGGTACGTGATTTCCAGTCAATTATTGGCAAGGAAATTAAAACCCAATCTAATGAGTATTTTGGTCAGAATCCTGATTATGTGGTTGCTTGCGTCGGTGGTGGATCAAATGCGATTGGTGCATTTACCGCATTTTTAAATGAAACTGATGTCAAACTGGTGGGCGTAGAGCCAGCAGGTCTTGGCTTGGATACCGATAAGCACTCTGCAACGCTGACCTTGGGTAAACCGGGACAGATTCATGGCATGGCCTGTTATGTGCTAGAGGATGAGCAAGGCGAACCCTTACCTGTGCATTCGATTGCATCAGGACTGGATTATCCAGGTGTAGGGCCACAACATAGTTTCCTGAAAGAACTTGGACGTGTGCAATATGAAACGGCGACCGATCAAGAATGTTTAGATGCATTTATGACCCTTTCACGTGTGGAAGGCATTGTACCTGCGTTGGAAAGTTCACATGCGGTGGCTTGGGCGTTACGTGAAGCACCCAAAATGGATAAGAACATCAGGATCGTGGTCAACCTTTCGGGTCGTGGTGATAAAGACTCAGACTATGTCGCTGAAAAATTAGGACTATAAGCTTTTTACCCAAGTTAAGGCTTTAAAAGACCGCTTCTTGTAGAGAGGCGGTTTTTTTATTGTTAAATCTTGCTTAATCCCGTTAGAATAAAGCGTTTTGCAATTAGCACTTTTGGAGACGCCTAAGTGGAGCGACCTACAATCAGCCCTGAACATTTACAAGAAGCGGCTGAAAATTTAGTAACCATTCGAGATTTCGTTCGTTTTGGGGTAACCGCACTTCGTCAATATGACGCACACTTAGGTCAAGGGACTCAAGATTATTTTGCAGAAAGCTCTGCATTGGTACTTCAAACACTTTCACTTGAGTGGAAAGCCGACGCTGAGATTTTGGATGCGAAGTTACTGCCAAGTGAAAAAGCGGAATTCTTAAGTTTATTAGAACGTCGTATCAATGACCGTATTCCAACCTCGTATTTATTGAACTTGGCGTATTTCTTCAATAAGCCATTCTATGTCGATGAGCGTGTACTGATTCCTCGTTCACCCATTGCCGAGTTGATTGAACAGCGTTTTGCACCATACTGCCTAGATGAGAATGGTCGTATGCTGGAAGCGTTAAACAACTTACCAGAAAATAATAATCCAAAAACACCGCAACGCATCCTCGATATGTGTACAGGTTCAGGCTGTATCGCAATTGCATTGGCTTATGCTTATCCAGATGCGGAAGTGGATGCAACAGATATCTCAAAAGAAGCATTAGAAGTCGCTTCAATTAATACCGAGCATCATGACAAGCAATATCAGGTGGCTTTACTTGAATCTGATTTATTCTCAAAAATTCCTGCTGAGAATCAATATGACCTGATCGTGAGCAATCCGCCGTATGTGGATGCTGAAGATATGGCGGATTTACCAGAAGAATTCTTGCATGAGCCTGAGCTCGCTTTGGCTGCGGGTCAGGATGGTCTGGATCTGGTTCGTAAAATGTTAGCTCAAGCGGCTGATTATTTGACTGAAGATGGTCTAATCGTGATTGAAGTAGGTAATTCTGAGTGGGCAATGCGCCAGAACTTCAACACGGTTGATTTCCATTGGTTGACTTTCCAGAGAGGTGGTTCTGGTATTTTTGCCTTAACTGCTGAACAATGCCGTCGTTATAAAGAATTATTTCAGCAATCCGTTCAAAATTAAGAGGCGATGAAACATGGCAGGGAATAGTATTGGGCAACTGTTTCGAGTGACAACATGTGGTGAGTCACATGGTGTTGGCTTGATGGCAATTGTCGATGGGGTGCCACCTGGTCTTGAGCTTTGTGAAGCTGATTTGCAAAAAGATCTTGATCGCCGTAAACCGGGGACATCAAAGTTTGCAACGCAACGTAAAGAGCCAGATCAAGTCGAAATCATTTCAGGTGTTTTTGAAGGTAAAACGACAGGAACATCGATTGGTTTGTTGATTCGTAATACAGATCAGAAATCAAAAGATTACGGCAATATTGCTCAAACATTCCGTCCAGGCCATGCTGATTATACCTATACGCAAAAATACGGCTTCCGTGACTATCGTGGTGGTGGCCGTTCAAGTGCGCGTGAAACTGCAATGCGTGTTGCTGCGGGGGCGATTGCCAAGAAATATCTCGCTGAAAAATTTGGCATTGATATTCGTGGACATGTTACTCAAATTGGTAATGAAGTTGCAGAAAAACTGGATTGGGCGGAAGTACCGAATAATCCATTTTTCTGTGGCGATGTTGATGCTGTTCCGCGTTTTGAACAGTTGGTCACTGCTTTACGTGAGCAAGGCACCAGTTGTGGCGCAAAACTTGAAATCGTGGCTGAGAAAGTACCTGTCGGCTGGGGTGAACCTGTATTTGATCGTTTAGATGCAGATATTGCCCATGCGATGATGAGCATCAATGCGGTTAAAGGCGTTGAGATTGGTGATGGTTTCGCTGTTGCTGGACAGTTTGGTCATGAAACTCGTGATGAGCTGACCACAGACGGTTTCCTTGCCAATCATGCCGGCGGTATCTTGGGTGGGATTTCGAGTGGTCAAACTATCCGTGTTGCGATTGCATTGAAACCGACTGCAAGTATTACCACATCAGGTAAAACCATTACGATTGAACGTGAAAATACTGATGTATTAACCAAAGGTCGTCATGATCCATGTGTGGGTGTACGTGCAACGCCGATTGCTGAAGCGATGTTGGCGATTGTGTTAATGGATCACTTTTTAAGACATCGTGCTCAAAATGCCGATGTGGTTGCGCCATTTAAGCCAATCGAACCCTAATATAAAAAAGATTAAGCCACACAGATAATTTATTATATGTGTGGCTTAGATCACATTTTAAATAGAATAAAATTAAATTAATTTAACATTCATTCAATAATAGTTAATCAATTATAAAGTTTCAGAAATCATATTATCTGATGTCGCAATATGATACTGATTTCGACCATTACTTTTCGCAATATATAACGCATGATCGGCCTGCGCAATAAACTCGGATAGACTGTCATTTAGACTTGGCGTCATGGTGGCAACACCCACACTAATAGTGACTTGCTTGGATACATGGCTTCTTGGATGAGCAATCCCGATATTACTGATGAGTTCCATTAGTCTGCGTACTTGCACCAGAGCTTGTTCACGATCCGTCATGGCAAACAGTAACAGAAACTCTTCGCCACCATAACGTGCAGCAAGATCGCCACTGCGTGAGGCGATAGAGCCGAGCATAATCGCGATGCGCCGTAAGCACTGATCCCCCTGAATATGCCCCAAGGTATCGTTATAGAGCTTAAAGAAATCGATATCGATCATCATGATGGTGATTGGCAGTCCATGCCGTGTCGCACGTTTCCATTCATTCTCAAGCACCTCATCCAGATAACGGCGATTTGCCAGACCTGTTAAGGCATCCTGTTGAGAGAGAATTGACAATTGTTGGGCTTGTCGCATCAGTTCTAAACGGTTGAGTTCGATCATGCAGTTTTGCAGATAGTTTTCACGGTGTTGCCGATCGGTTGCATAGGCAAGCGCCATCCCCAGAAAACTGCTAAAGGTATAGGTACGGTTCAGGAAGGTCCAGTCGATGGCACCACTGAGCCATGTACTGGCAATAATCCCGATTAAACCGCCAACCCAGCCCGCAATAATGGCCGTATAGAAACGCATTCCGACGAAACCGTAGATGATCACAACGGCATACATCATGGCGGCATGGAAGAGAACGTTATTTTGTCCTTGTTCCAGTACGTTAATGATCGTAAACGAAATAGCGACAGCGCCCATGGAGCCAATACAGACATAGTGGTCAAACCATTTATTCATCATCGGCAGGAAAGACAGCATCCATGCCAAGGTAATAATGATCCCAACCCATCCGTAGGTTGCCATCCAGGTGATACGAAGGTCTGTAGGTAGAACCTGATAGATACCGAAGCTTAGAAATAGATATAAACCTAAAATAATAGGGGCGCGATAACGGAACTCATGCGCAGCTTCATTTCTGTACTGATCACGATAGATCACTTCTAATTCTTTAGGAAACCAAACTAAATTTAGCCCGCGAGAAATTAACAAGTCGATTTGTTCTTGTCCCAATATATTGGAAGCTTTCAACTTCATCTTATCTCTCACCACTCCCAAAAATGTTCTTATAAATGTCAAAATAGGGATTATTTTTTTACTACGTTACACTGATTTAAATAGAATGTGTATTAGATTATAAAAAAATATTAATTTTTAAATAATAAGCATTGCCTAATATAATGATTCAAGCTTAAATTAGATTCAAGAAATAAAAAGCTGTTACAAATTAAACGGCAATCGATTGTATCTTGATGGCATTGAGATACAATTTATAAAAAAGCATCAAT
The DNA here is from genome assembly GCF_001729365.1 of Acinetobacter sp. YK3. Classification (NCBI taxonomy): domain Bacteria; kingdom Pseudomonadati; phylum Pseudomonadota; class Gammaproteobacteria; order Moraxellales; family Moraxellaceae; genus Acinetobacter; species Acinetobacter sp. YK3. The sequence continues at coordinate 37,253 of NZ_LZPJ01000013.1, read as the reverse complement.
CATGGTCAATGGTTGAATTAAGTCATACGAAATAGGATGCATCGCAATGACTGCTATGAATCAATATGGAACAAAACTAGAAATCACACCTCACTCCGAATGGGCGCAACAGTTCTGGGATGACCTGTTACCTTCAAAAGAAAGAGTGAGTAAACATCCGTTATTTATGGATATGGCAAATGGTTCATTAAGTCTGGAATGTTTTCGTTCAGCCTTATTGAATTTCTATCCTTTGGTAGCTCATTTTCCGTCTTATATGGCCGGATCATTAGCCAAAGCAACCTCGTTTGAACTGGATGGCGTGACTGAAACCCGAGACTGGCTGATCCAGAATATCAAGGTGGAAGAACGGCATTTGAATTGGTATCAGGACTGGGCAGGGGGATTTGGTCTGACGGTTGAGATGCTCAACAATGTCAAACCACCTGTGGCCATGAATGCCGTGAATCACTTTTTATGGGATGTCAACTTCCGAGGCACGCTGGCTGAAAGTATTGCTGCGACCAATCTCGCAATTGAATGGGCAACAGGCGACTGGACTATTCAGGTGTATAAAGGAATTCAGGTCTATACCCAGCATCCTGAGGTCAATATCAATAAACGTTCTTTAGCGTGGTTAAGAGCGCATGCACATTATGATGATTTGCATCCGTATGAAGCGATGGAACTGATTAAGCGCTTATGTGATAAAGATCCTGTACTACAACAAAAGGCTTTTCTGGCTGCTCAGGAAGGTCTGGCCTATTATGAATTGGCTTTAGATGAGTGTTATAAATTACAGCATAAAAATTAAAGTCATTCTATAGATAAAAACTGCTATGACGTTGGGGTGCGCATAGCAGTTTTTTTATGGTTTATTTATTTTAATGGATGCATCTTGTCATCAAAATTTTCGAGTAATGGAAATTCGAGTGCTTCTAGCTGGTCAAGGTGAGTGATGTGGCTTTCAAAATCAGTTAACAGTTTTTGTCGGGCTTCGTGACTGATATAAGGTGCGTGATAGGCAATGAAGGGCGGTAGAACCTCAAATCCCGCATAGGCCAATGTGCCACGCTGAATGGATGAGAGATAATGCTCAATTGGCCCATGAATAGTGTTTTCACCAAACATGTGATCACGGCCACCCAACGTTAAACAAAGCATGGCTTTTTTGCCACGCATGCCGCCGTGGTTGTAAAAGCGTTTGCCACCATAAAACAGTCCAGAGACGAATACACGATCAATCCAGCCCTTTAAAATGGCAGGTACCGAAGTCCAGTATAAGGGAAAACTCAAAATGAGTAGATCTGCACGTTGTACTTTTTCAATTTCAGTCTGAATATCCTGTGAAAATTGATGCTGTTTAAATGCATGGCGTTGTTCCAAAGCATAATTCAGGTAATCAGGCTGGTTTAAGCTTTGAAAATCGTCTTGAGATGCAACGGGATTAAAATTCATTGCATACAGATCGGAGATTTCAACGTTGTGGCCGAGCTTTTCAAAAGTTTCCTGTGCCCTGTCCTTGAGTGCGCTGGTAAACGACAAGTTTTCTGGATGAGCATGCACAATCAGTATATTCATTGGGGTATCACATTAATCAATATATTTTAGATAAATGAACTATGCCGAAATGCTTAAAACTGGCATAGTTCATTAGCTGCCAATATTTACCATTTCACGCCAAATTCATGTGATGAGAACATAAAAATGAGCCCAGAATTACCAGGAAGCTATGTCAACTTATTGATCGATGTGGTGAAAAAATGGAATATTTCTCCTGAGCAAATGCTGGCAGGTACAGGTATTCAGGTGCAAAAACTTGAAGCTCCGTTCTGGTATGTTGATATGAATATTTTCAATTATTTACTCGAAAAAGCAGTGACCTTAACCAAGGAACCTGCAATGAGTTTATATCTTGCTCAGGACATGAGAGCATCTTGCTATGGTAATGTGGGAGTCGCTGCAACCGCAGCACAGACATTATCGGAAGCGATAGAGATTTTAGAGCAATTTATTGGTCTACATTGCGCCGTTTTTAAGCCTAGACTTAAGATTGACGGCGAAATGGCGTATTTATATTTTTCTCAGCCATTACGACCAGAACGATTGAATCTACACGCGATTTGCTTTTTGATATTTGGATTCGCACAGATTCTGGAGAGTCTGGCTCAAGTTAATCTGGAGATTCGCTATAAGTTTCAGCAAGATAAACCTGATTTTTATAGAAATATCCATCCGAACAAGTATTTAAGCGTGGATTTTGCTGCAGAAGCAGATTGTCTGATTTTTAAGAAAGAATGTTTGGATATACCATTAAAAACCTCAGATGCTTTGCTTGCACGTTTAAGCAGACAACAATGCCAGCAAGATGCTCAGAAACTGGCACAAAAAAGAATGGGGAAGGATCGTCTGGATGCTGTGATTAAAGCCATGATTTATGACGAACAGAATGGTTTTTTATCAATAAAACAAATTGCAGGAAAACTGCATATTTCAGAAAGATCATTACAAAGGCAGCTAGGACAGCAACAAACAACGTTTCAGACATTATTGGCAGAGGTGCGTAGACAACATGCCGAGCATTTATTAAAACAGCCAAAGTTGTCTATTCAAGAGGTGGCGGATCGTTTGGGCTATGCTGATATTTCTCATTTTTCACGTGCATTTAAACGTTGGACGAATGTGACGCCCAAATTTTATCGGGAAGTAAGCAAAGCACTAATCGTAAATTAAGTTTATGAACCAAGGCTTCTAATTTAGAATAGAGAAAAGTTTCATAAGATCAGTGTGGTATTACATACCAGAATTATGATTCCCTCATATTCAGAAATTACAGGACAAATCTCGTTTTCTGCTAAAAAATGGCTTTGACGATAATAGAAGAGTTAGAAGTCATACCTAATGACTAAAGAATAAACCCTAGAAGCAAAACCAGCGACGGCTTTGCTTTTAAGGTGTTTAAATCAAGTAGTTTGTTCTAGAAAACCTAATATTAAGGAACAATCACAAAATCAGGGTTTGCTATTGCAAAAATTGCTTTGCGATCTGCAACTGGCGGATAAATCCATACAGTATTAATTTCTTGTTTAATTTTTTTCGCCTCGTGACGCACAAATTGAACTTTTCGATTCCATCCTTCAGTATAAAGTGCTCCCCATGGACCTAAGTCAACACAAGTCACATACTTCGGCTGACTATAAGCGTGTAATGGTAAATCAACCAGTTCTGCGGCAGCATTGTAACCCGCTACACGGCCTAGGCTCATCGCATGCTGACACGACATTACGTTAAAATTACCCATATCGTCAGTTGGAACTTTTACCGTATCACCAGTCACAAAAATATTTTTTGCTTCAGGTGCATGTAAATAAGCATCACCTAAAATACGACCTAAATTATCTTTTTCACCTGCAATTTGAGAGGTAAGCGAATTCGCTCGCATGCCTGCAGTCCAAATAACAGTTTCTGCTTCAATTCTTTCGCCGTTAGAAAGTGTTACGCCAGAAGCATCAAGTGCAGTAACGCGTAGCCCAGCTTTACCTTCTACACCGAGTTCGTCGAGAGCTTCACGAATGACAGCCGCAGCTTCATCACCCAATGCTGCACCAATTTCTGCTGATGAATCGACTAAAACCACACGGATATCAGTTTCACCTAAAATGCTACGCAGACGTTCAGGCATTTCAGTCACGGTTTCAAGCCCAGTCAGGCCGCCACCAGCAACAACTACAGTATTACGTGCTGCATTTGCAGGTTTATGGGCTAAGTTTTTAAGATGTTGATCTAATTTTTCCGCATCTTCTAATGTGCTTACGCTAAATCCATACTCGGTAAGACCCGGTATAGGCGGCATAAATGTGGTGCTACCAGTTGCCAGAATAAAACGGTCATAGCTTAAAGTCTGTTTATCGCCTTGAGTTGTGGTAATTACAAGATTTTGGGCAGCAGCATCAATTTCATTTACCCAGCCAGCCACATATTTAACGTCAACTACGCTTAATACTTCTGAAATATCAGGGTACATATTTTCAAGTACAGCTTCATAAAGACGAGGACGAATATCCACATTTGGACTAGGGGAAACCATCACCACTTCAATGTTTTGTTGCTGGGAAGCTAAGTGAATTGCTCGTTGTGCGGCAAGTGCAGCCCATAAACCAGCAAAACCAGAACCTGCAATAATAATACGCTTACTCATTTGATTATCCTTTTGATCGATTTTTTCGGACATATAAGTTCTAGCTCATCTCCAAATTTTGGGTGAGCGAATCCTTTCTCTGACTGTCCGAAAAATCTGAGAAAGCGTTTAAAACGATTACGGGGTGTTATTGCTCTAGGATTTGAGACCCTTTCAGCTCATTAGTCTGGCGGTATATCCCGTGATATCTTACTTTTCCGCATTTTTGCTGTTCTTCCTTCAATGCGTTCATTGATCCAGCCATTTACATCACTAAAAAATACATCGGGTGCATAACGGCCAAAACGATCTGCAATATCACCAAGTGTATGTGCACCTAAAGCATCTCGCATGGCTTTTTCAGCCTGTAGCATAACTGCATGAACTGCACATACACCACTGGTTGCCCAATCGGGTGGAGCATTGTTAAAGACCGCACATTTACCACGAACTTCTTGACACTCAAAAAGTGGTTTTTCACCTTCAATTGCATTCACAATATCTAAAAAACTGATTTCGTGAGCAGATTGGGCCAGTAAATATCCGCCGCGAACACCTTCTTGTGCTACAACAAGTCCAGCCTTTTCAAGTTTAGGAAAAATCTTGGCCATAAAACTTGGAGAGACTCCTTGTAATTCGGCAAGATCCTTACTACTCAAAGGTTTATCTTCATTATTCACAAGAAAAAGAAGACAGTGAATTGCATACTCGACGCTACTAGTGATATAAGCCATTTAATTTCATAATTGATCAATTACAAACACAGACTAATGCAGTCTGTGTTTTAAGTCAATAATAAAACTAAGACAAAGTTAGTCTTAGTTTTATGTGAAAGTGATTTAGGTGGGAGGAATAGGTGCTATATAACTGAATTTAAGTAATTTTAAAGCAATATTAGGGGCTGTAAATAATTTAAAAATTATTAGAAAAATTTACGAATGCCACCAATAATTTTTTCATATAAAGCTATGAAAATTAGTCAACAAATTTATTTTAAGACATCAATTGAGAGTTTTGAGCGTAATTAAAAACCTAACTATAAATGCAAATTTTGCTAATAAAGGTCTTAAGAATTGACTAAATTTTTTCTAGGAGAGTGGCGGCAGTCCGCCACTAATTAAAATGCTGAGACTAGGGTTCTGATAGTTACGATTTCTGTTTAGCTTTTTGGCGTAAGACATACAAATATAAGTTTTCTACTTTTTCACGTGCCCATGGTGTGGTACGTAAGAATCGCAATGATGATTTAACACTTGGATCTATACAAAAACATCTAATTTCAATTTTACGACTTAAGCCCTCAAAGCCACCGTAGTAATCCAATAACTCATCCAAAATGTCAGCAAGTTTTTTGCCGTGTAGAGGGTCATTGGAGGCGTTCATAATAGATTAACCATATTTTAGGAGAACATCATTATAACCTGAGCTAGTTGAAAAATGAGAGGGTTGGAATTTAAACGTAATTAACATAGAAGATTACAGCTTATCTTTCTATTGATGTGTGCTGAGATAGCAGGAGACATTCACTTAGGAGATTCTGGGCAGCCGGCTTGTAAAAGTCTTCAGCCATTTGATTTAGTGTCTTAAATATAATCTAGACCTTTCTTTTTATGGAATGAGAACTCTAAGTCAGCAACGTGAATTTCTATGATCATAATTCACGTTGCTTAGCTGTGGCAACAAACAATGACTTGCTTAGCAGTGCTACTCAGGCCACAGTCTCGGATATTTTATTTAACATAATATACATTATGCGAAATAATTATAATTTATTAAGATCACGACTTGTTCCTCACCAAACTCTAGTTTTAAGTCTTCTAATGCTCTATACGAATCTAAATAAAAACGGCGTAAACTTATTTGATGATTTAAAGTTTACGCCGTGATGCTTTCTCTGTTTTTTAAATTCTATGGCAAATTAAAAATTCACAGTCCACGACAACTGTGCTGTACGTGGCGCACCCAAGAATAAATAATCATCCCCAACAAAATTGCCTACATCGCGCCAGTATTTTTTATTCAATAAATTATCGACATTCAATCTCAATGTATTGTCATAACCATACGCATGAAAGTTATACGCAGCGCCAGCATCAAATACGCTATAGCCTGACACCTTCACTGTGCCTGTTTTATTGGCATATTTACTGCTGCTGTACTGCATACCTGCCAATAAACGTAATCCATCAATTTGTGGGACTTGATAAGATAAATGACCAGCAAAACGTACATTTGGCACATTTTGAGTCTGATGTCCTTTATATTCAGTTACTTGTACATCTTTAAGTCGTGAACGTGTCAATGCCAGACTTGATGTAATATCCAGATTTTCACCTAAACGACCTTGTAAACCGAACTCCATTCCAAGGTTATGCTGTTCACCTTCAGCAATATAATTATTGGCTGCATTGGTGTACTGATTGTCTTGTTTTAAATCAAATAATGCTGCCGTAAAGAGAAAATCTTGCCATTGCTGTTTGACACCCAATTCATATTGAGTTGAATGTATTGGGGCTAGCGTTATAGGCGCATTATTGGTAAACCAAGGTGCCTGACCACCATCGCTTAAACCTTTGGCATAAGATGCATATAAGTGCGTGCGTTCCCAAGGTTGATACATCACGGCAAATTGCGGCAAGAAACGATTAAAATCGGTCTTTCGAATGCGCTGACCATCTGCCTGATAAGCATTTTCATCTAAATGTAGGAGTTTTCCACCCGCTAAAACTGACCAAGCCGCATTGAAATCAATCTGGTCAATCAATGTTAATGCGGTTTGCTGGCTTTCTAAAGACTTGTAGTGATTCGCCAAACGCTTATCAGTTGGTTGATACGCGATGCTATCCTGATAAATATTGCCTGAACCAACCATTTCATTTATTGCATCATATTGTGAATGGCGTTTAGCTGTGTGTGACAATTCTGCACTGAGATTGTGTTGCCATGTACCAGTATTAAATTTACCGTTTATGCCAGCCTTAAATTGATTGGTGAGATAGCTGTCATCTGGATTGCGGAAGTCATAAATATCGTAATTACCATTCGGGTCAAAAGTATTACTTTGCGTCTGACAACTTTCACTATAACAACCCCAAGCAAATGATGAATAGTCATCTACCACAACACGGCTTCGTGAAGCACTTAAATGCGACGTCCAGTTGTCATTGATCTGATAAGTATATTTTAATCCTGTATTTAAGCTATCACTGCTTACAGGTTTGCTCCAGCTTTGATAACCCAGTAAACGATCCCATTTCACACCACTTGGTACGGCGTTTCCACCCAATAATTGATAACCTGGTACAGAACGCTGACGTTGATGTTGTGATTCAAGATCAAATTCGAGCTTGGAATGATCTGAGATTTTCCAGTCTAAAGCGACTGAGCCAAATAAACGACGTCCATTGGCATGTTCAACATAAGGATGAATTTCTTCATTGGCCAGATTAATGCGGTAACCAAATTGTTGCTGCTCGCCCAACAATCCACCTAGATCTGTTGCAACACGGTAGCCACCTTCACTATCAGTACCTACGGTAACCGACTGTATGTCTTTAGGTCGTTTAGTCACGTAATTGACCACACCACTGGGTGTTGACATGCTACTTTGAATCGCACTGATTCCTTTTAGAATTTCAACCTGTTCTTTATTTTCAAGCGCTACATTTTGCTCACCGCGAATCACATTGCCATTCAGCAAATAACTTGAACCTAGATTCAGGGCAAAACCACGCATTACAAAGTTCGGATAATAGCCAATCGGTGCATAGCCATCCCCTACTGCTGCATCATTCTTTACCACATCCGTGAGTGTTTTTGCATGTTGATCTGCAATACGTTCAGCTGTGATAGTACTGATTGAGGCTGGTATTTCGGCCAGACTGTGTTGATTAAAACCAGTTAAATTGACTTTAGGTTGATAATACGCACTTTCCGCAGCCTGAGCATTGACTGTAATGGTGGCAAGCCGAGTGGTTTCGCCTTCAGTTTCGGCCTGTGCCACTGTGGAGAGTAACCCTAAACATGAAAATGAGCCAACTGCCAGTAATGCTGTTTGTAAACGAGAAAGTGGAAAGGTTTTCACAGTATTTGCCAAGTCCTAAAAAATAATTTTACAGTCCGAATTTGCGGCACGAGTATTCACAATTTCTTTAGATTGGACAAGCATATTTTCCATCTATCTAAGACTTTTTCACATTTAGCCGATAAATTGAATTTAACTTGTGATCCAAAAGCTTTATTTATACAAAATCAGTTCTGCTGTTGAAAACTCATCTCCAAGTTTGTCCATGATTTCTTCGAGTAATGTGGTGATTTCAGGATTGTTATAAGCATGCATGTTTCCGTTAATGGTTTCTCTCACATTACAATTGATTCTTTGCTTAAGTAGCTTATACACACTTTTGTTTCGACCAAACAGGATTCTTTGAATAAGATGATGTTTTTCCAGATCGGACAGGACTCTGTAAATGGTGCCTATTTTGAGGCCACTTTGTTTATTGGCAATCATATAGATATCATCTGCGGTAAGACCGTTATGTTGAGCAAGTACTTCTAAAACGGAAACTCTGGCAACAGTTGGCGTTAAGCCTTTATTTATTAATAACTTTGAGTACATAAAAAACCTGTAAATTAAAATAATAGCAACTCTATTTTTTATAAAAATAAATAACTTGGTATAAATAAAAGTCGAAAAATCGAAGTAAACAATGCCTTGAAAACGATTTCTCAAGGCATCTTGTTGCGGTCAATATTCAAAATTAGAAGGTATAGGTCAAACCGACGTAATAATTACGGCCCAGCTCTTTTTCATTAAATGTAATTCCCGCATCTTTGCCTTTTTCTTCAAGATCAACATCGGTCAGGTTTCGGATACCTGCACGTACAGTCACTGCTGGATCTACTTTGGCAGAGAGACCAATATTGACCAAGGTATAATCAGGTAGTTTTTTCTGATTAATGACCTGATCACCGATATAACTTGCACCCGCCGTTAGAGTTAACCATTCAAGCGGTTTTAAATTAAGATTGGTATTGGCTTGCAGGCGTGGACGCTCATCCAGACGTTTATGTGTTTCACTATTTTTAGCATCAAGATAAGTGGCATTGGCATCGACAGAAAGCATAGGCAATAAATCAGCCTGTGCTGCAAGCTCTACACCTTTGATTTTAACTCGCCCTAAATTTACCCAAGCAGCGCCAGTCGGCTTGGATTCACCGTTTGGATCTATGGTATAGGTAATATCACGGCTGATCATATCCTTAATTTCATTCTGGAATAAAGTCACACTCCCGTTCCAGCTCGATTTACGGATTGACGCACTAATTTCATAGTTATCACTGGTTTCAGGCTCAAGGTTTGGATTCCCCCATAAGGTACACCCTCCTCCACAACTGACTATGCCATAATCTTTAGTCATTTGTGCCAGAGACGGCGCTTTAAAGGCTTGTCCATAACCGCCCTTAACCACAATATCATGCGGTAATTGATAAACCAGATAAGCTTTTGGACTGAAATGGTGACCAAACACTTCATGATCATCATAACGACCAGACAAGGATAAAGTCAGCGGATCTGTAATATGAATGTCATCCTGTACAAAGATCGAAGTTGTACTAACTGAAGCCTTACCTGAATTTTGATAAGTTACACCGTCTTTGACTTCCTGATTATTGTATTCAACACCAGCAACAACGCCGTGAATACTGACATCTAAATTGCTATAAGCACGTAAATTGGTATTATTTTCTTTTAAAGTACGATGTTTGGGTTCATCAAAATCTGAATCATAGTCTTTAATTTCACTATTTTCCTGTTGCGCTGAAACGGTAGTTTTACCCCAACTCCAGTCACCGCGATGTGTTAGGCCAACTGAATAACGTTCAATCTCTTGACTGGCAAAACCTTCACTTAAATAGTCCCAAGCTGGATAATATTGATAATCCGTTTGGCCATAAGGACGTTCATCCTTGTTATATCCTAAGTCAAGATCAATATTTTGCTGATCATTGAGTTCATAACTAAGGGTTGAACGTAAATTTTGGGTTTTCTTGCCTTCGATATAATAAGCTGGCGTGGCTTGTTTGCCTTGTGAGAACCACGCATCACGGTCATATTGCTCAGCCGATATCGAAAGACCTAATTTATCGGTCAATGCACCAGATGCAGAGGCGCCCAGACGATATTGCTGTTTTCCTGTACCGCGATCAACTATATGATATTCCGCATTAATTGCACCCTGCCATTCATCTGTTGGCTTTTTGGTAATAATGTTAATTACACCGCCAATCGCATCTGAACCATATAGTGCCGACATCGGGCCTCGAATGACTTCTACCCGCTCAATACTGGATAATGGAATCGAGCTAATATCCAGATCGGCATCACGCCATAAGGCACCTGTAGAAGAAATACGTTTGCCATTGACCAGAATCAAGGTATATACCCCGTTTGATTCACGCACCCCACGAATAGTCAACTTTTCACGACCACCGCCATTATAATTTTGCACCCCGACGGTTTTACCCAAGACTTCAGCCAGACTGTTTGCTGCTGATTGTTCGATCTGCTCTTTGCTGACAACAGTGATAGAAGCAGGTGCCGTATCTGGGCTTTCTTCTGCCAGACTGGCAGTGACGACGATCGTAGGTAAGGTCGTCCCCGCTTTCTGGGTTTGTTGATCTTCATTTGCAAATACTGCAAACGGCGTAAATGCTGCAATTGCAATCACTAATTTCTTCTTAGCCAAGACCATTTTTATTGCATCCTCGGTGTTAATAACAATTTTCATTTGTTAATTGTTATCATTTGTAAAGTTTGCGAATCATAGCTATTTATTGATAATCATTCAATAGTTGAAATTATTTTTATTTGAAATTGATAATCATTCTTATTTATGTAAAATTTAGTTATAATCGGCAATTTGAATATTGTTGTATTCCCCTATTCCTTAAACTTTATGCATAAGTAGATAAAATAATGCTATCCCGTTTCTTTATTTTTCATCCGATTTTTGCATCAGTCATTGCCATTATCATTTTGATTTTAGGCTTCTTTTCGATTCTGGCTTTACCTGTGGAGCGTTATCCCAATCTTGCCCCACCCAGTGTAACCGTTGCGACGGTTTATCGGGGTGCATCGGCTGAAACGGTCGAGGACAGTGTCACACAGATTCTGGAACAGCAGATTAAAGGCATTGATCACCTGCTCTATTACACCTCTAATAGCGAATCTTCAGGCCGCAGTACGATTGATATCCATTTTAAAATTGGTACGGATATTGATAAGGCGCAACTTCAAGTACAAAACCAGATGAATAGTGCCCTGAGTCGCCTCCCCGAACAGGTACAGCGTCAAGGTGTAAATATCTGGAAAACCACAGGTGATATGCTACTTATCGTCGGGGTTTATGATGAAACGGGTAAAGCCAACAATATCGACCTATCCGATTATCTGGTGAATCACTTTGAACAGCCGCTGGCCCAGATTCAGGGCGTTGGAGAAGTTGATATCTTTGGATCGGCCTATGCCATGCGGATCTGGCTCAATCCGAATCAACTTAAAAACTATAAGTTAATGCCAAGTGATATCGAGAAGGCTTTAGAGGATTACAATACTCAAATTGCCGCGGGTTCAATTGGTTCCATGCCTGCCGCGGAGGATCAAAATATCTATGCCAAAGTGACCGCTGGCTCGCGTTTGAAAACCATTGATGATTTTAAGTCGGTTGTGGTCAAGGCCAATATTGATGGCAGTCTGGTCTATCTTAAAGATGTTGCCCGTGTTGAACTGGGCGCAGAAAATTATGAAAGTATTAATACCTTAAATGGCTTCCCTTCCGCGGGTTTAGGGATTTTTTTAAGTCCTGATGCCAATGCCATTCAGACTTCAAAGTTGATCAAGGATAAAATTGCGCAGTTGAGCCACCATTTACCTGCGGGTTATAAGATCGTTTACCCTCGTGACAATACGCCTTTTATTCAGGAATCGATCAAGCAGGTCATCTTTACTTTACTGGAAGCAGTGATTCTGGTGGTGCTGGTGATGTATCTATTTCTACAGAACTGGCGTGCGACCCTGATTCCGACGATTACCGTACCAATTGTCATTTGTGGCACATTTATCATTCTGTATCTGGCAGGGATGAGTATTAATACCCTAACCCTGTTTGCTTTGGTACTTGCGATCGGCTTGTTGGTGGACGATACCATTGTCGTGGTCGAGAATGTTGAGCGTCTCATCCATGAAAAACAGCTCGATGTAAGAGAAGCCTGTTTAGCATCCATGCAAGAAATTAGTGGTGCCTTAATCGGGATTACCCTTGTTCTTACGGCGGTATTTATTCCAATGGCCTTCTTTAGCGGCTCAACGGGCATGATTTACCGTCAATTTTCAATCACGCTGGTGGCTGCAATGCTCCTGTCGTTAATTGCCGCGATGATGATTACGCCAGCGCTCTGTGCCGTATTACTCAAAAAGCAACAACCTAAACCTGTCTGGGGGCAATATTTAGAGCGTGGCGTGCACCGAATCAAAAATTTCTTTATTCAGTCAACCCAATACTTACTTCAATTCAGGTACTTTGCTTATCTGGGTGTTGCTACACTGATTGTGCTACTGGCTTTAATTTATCGGGCTTTACCGACCAGTTTTATTCCCAATGAAGATCAGGGCCTACTGGCAGTGCAATTTGCCTTGCAAGATAGTGCTTCTTTAGGCCAGACCCAAGCCGTGGGCAAACAGGTTAATGATTATCTGCTCAAGCAAGAAGGCAAAAATATTAAAACCGTACTAGTGGTCAATGGTCAGAATTTCTCTGGACAAGGGCCAAATCTGGGGATGGCCTTTGTTTCATTGAAGCACTGGGATGAACGTCAAGGTGATGAAAATACCGCACCTGCTATTCGTGCACGCATGCAAAAGGATCTGTCAGATCTACTCCCAGCACGTGTGATGGTGGGTATGCCAGCCAGTGTCGCAGGTTTAGGACAATCGGATGCCATTGAATTATGGTTGCGTGATTTAACTGGCAAAGGGCGTGAATATTTACAACAACAATTTGCAGAGATTGAAGGTCAGTCAGCCAATTATCCTGCTTTTAGTCAGCTCAGTCCTTTGGTCAGCGACAACAAAGCCGCCGTATATGTGCAACTGGATCAAAACAAGGCAAAAATGCTAGGACTGGAACAAAGTGAAATCCGTTCTACCCTTTCTACGGCTTGGGGTGGCAGTTATGTTAATGATTTTGTTGAACGCGGTCGGATTAAACGCATCATTATGCAAGGTGATACCGAATACCGCTCTAAACCTGAAGATTTACGCTACTGGCATGTGCGTAATCAATCTGGAGAAATGCTTCCCTTATCCCACTTTGCCCAGACACACTGGACAGGTGGGCCTGAGGTCTTAAACCGCTTTATGGGACTGGCAGCGATCCAACTGGAGGCCAATGTTAGTGATGGATTTAGTTCAGGTCAGGCCATGCATCAACTCTCTGACTTAATTAACCAGCAATCAGGTGTAGATCTGGCTTGGAGTGGACTGTCTTTACAGGAACAACAATCCAGTCATCAGGCAATTTATCTGTATGTGATTTCAATCCTATTTATTTTTCTATGTCTGGCTGCTTTATATGAAAGCTGGAAAATTCCTTTCATTATCTTATTGGGTTTACCGCTCGGGATTACGGGGACGGTGGTTTTTGCGTGGTTATTTGAATTGCCCAATGATGTGTATTTCCAGATCGCGTTGCTCACGGCGATTGGATTGTCCTGTAAAAATGCCATTCTGATTGTGGAGTTTGCATCGACAGCACTTGCACAAGGACGAGATAAATATACCGCAGCGTATGAAGCATTAGCTTTGCGCTTACGTCCCATTATCATGACATCACTAGCATTTGGTGCGGGGATTATTCCCTTGGTCTTTGCCACAGGCGCTGGTGCCGCCAGTCGTTATGAGATTGGCATTAGTGTATTAGGCAGTGTGATTTTTGGGACGATCCTGATTCCTTTATTTACCGCCTTCCTGTTTGTCATGGTAAATAGCTGGGTTGGTTTGCCTAAACTGGAATGGCGAAATCTGGATATTTTATCCCGTATCCGAAATATGCGTATCAAGCAGGATGAATCTTGATCTATAAAAATGCTGGATTGAAAAGGAAGCATTCTTTTCTATTTCAATCCAGCAAAATGATCAACTCACTAGAAAAATTCTAAACAATAAAAAATGGCAGTTTTAATCTGCCATTTTTTATTGACTTATTTGAGCTTAAGCGACGAGTTTTTCAATCCATACATCTAATGTTGGTTGTTCGGCAAGATCTTCAAAACTCACTTTTGCGCCGTGTGCCTGCCATTTTCCAACCAGCGTCATTAGACGGACAGAGTCTAAACCAAGCATAAGTAAGTCGTCATGTAGTTCGATTTCATGCACAGGGATTTGTAGCTGCTCGCTGACCGCAGCAATAATGCCTTCCTTCGATAAAGCCGTAGCCATGTGCTTGAGATCCCACAAGCGCAGTACCTGATTGGTGGTCATGACCTGACCGCAGCGAGTGCTGATATATTTCAGTGCCATATCATGCTCAGCACGACTAAAATCCGCCATCGCATCGCCACAGACAAAGGGTTTGATATTGAGCATAAAGGCTTCTGCTGCACTCATGAGACAACCGATATGCGCATAAACACCGCAAATCACCAATTGATCTCGGCCCCATTGTTGCATCAACTGTTCAAATTCAGAAAATTTAAAGGCGCTATATCGCCATTTGGTTAAAACCGTATCTGCATCTGTGGCGGCGACATCGGGATGAATGCGGGTAATTTGCGGATCTGCCTTTAAGCCAGTCCCCCAAAAGTCAGTCAATAACTGACGATGCTCTGGAGTCTGGTCTCCAAGTTGTGCGGTATAGACCACAGGAATATTGAGTTGACGCGCCTGTTCAATCAAGGCTTGTGTATTTTTTAATAATTCAGGAATGGGTGCTTGTTGCTGGTCATAGAAATCTAAGAAATATTGCTGCATATCATGAACTAGTAGAACCGACTGTTTGGCATCTAACTGCCAATGAGTTTTATTTTCAGTGAACTCATGGGCTTGAGGCATGGCATAACTGGCAATTTTAGGAATACTCATTACTTATTTCTCGTCTTTTATAAATGACTTGGGGTGAAAGAATTAAACGGTTTCGGTTTGGAGATGCTGACGAAGCACTTTTTTATCAATTTTGCCAAAGGCGGTATAAGGAAACTGCTCGATAAATTCGATTCGGTCAGGGATCTTATAGGTCGCTAAACCGTAGTCTTTTAAATATTGACGTAGCTGTATGCCACGGCGGATCGCACTTGGATCGTTGTCCTGTGTTTGCCATGCAATAAAAGCGCAACTTTTTTCTCCCAACATCTCATCAGGCATCGCCACCAGCGCAGCTAGACGAACTTGAGGATGGGTGACCAACGCTTGTTCCACTTCTTCAGTTGCGATTTTTTCGCCGCCACGATTAATTTGTTCTTTAGAACGGCCTTCTACAACGATACAGCCGTCAGCCCGAATACGAACCAGATCACCTGTGCGGTAGAAACCATCTGGGGTAAACGAACGTGCATTATGTTCGGGCGCCTTGTAATAACCACGAATGGTATATGGGCCTCGTGTGAGCAAATGCCCAATTTCGCCGGCTGCAACAGGTTGATCATACTCATCAAGCACTAAAATTTCATCATCGGCTGAGATCTTTAGGCCTTGGGTATGAATAATCTGCTCGGCGGACATATCAAAATGGGTGTAATTCACTAACCCTTCTGCCATACCAAAGACTTGTTGCAATCTCACCTGAAAATCATCAATCAACCTGCTGGCAACCGTATCGGGTAAGCGCGCACCACCAACTTGTAAACAGCGTAAGGTGGATAGGATATCATCCTGATCTTTGTCAGCTTTATCCATCCACGGACGAACTAAAGCAGGCACCAGACAGGCATCAGTTACGCCATGTTTACGTATCAAGGCAAAAGCGGTTTCAGGGCTTGGATCGCTACCAAGAACGACTGCACCTCCTGCATAGAAAATACCTAATGCACCTGCTGAACTCATAGAAAAGTTATGAGCTGCGGGTAACACCATTAACAGACGGGAGCTTTGCTCAAGGCGACAGATTTTGGCACTTTCTCGCACACTATATAAATAGTCATCATGCGTGCGGGGAATCAATTTAGGAATGCCTGTACTGCCGCCTGAGAGTTGCAAAAAGGCCACTTGATCTGCACTGCTTGGGCGTATTGCCTGTTCCAAAATATCAGTTTTGTGTAATAGTGCTGCAAGATCTGAAAACTCGGCTGCATCTCCTAAAACAAAGATATGCTGTAACGCTGGATTGGCTTGCTGGCATTTACGTGCCAATTCACGGTAGTCGAACTTTTGTGCCCCGAAATCAGCACAGAAATAAGCGCTTGCCTGAGTTTGCTGGAAAAAGCTATTCAGCTCAGCATGTCTATGTGCAGGTAATGACATGATAGGTAATGCACCTAAACGGATCAGGGCAAAAAACACCACATAGAACTGGTAACAGTTAGGCATTTGTACCACAGCTTTATCACCTGCACGTAAACCCTGTTGATAGAGGTTATTGGCACAAAAACTGACAAGCTGGTTGAATTGTTGGTAATTAAGCGCTGTATCTGCATCGAAGATGGCAATATTCTCAGGGAATTGTTGTGCAGATTGCTGTAAAAAATCACTGAGATTCTGTCCGATCCAGTAGCCCTTTTCGCGATAGCGTGTCGCAAATGCCTCAGGATAAGGCACTGCGCCTTCTAGATAATTTTGCATATTATTTTACCTTCCCCATGATGTGTTCAGATGAAAACCCAAAACCATCTAATACAGTCCTAAATTTGGCCGCAGTTTCTGCATGCTCTGCACTTGGATCAGATGCAGCAACAATGCCTGCTCCTGCAAATAGGCGGGCGATATTGTGCTGGACGCGCGCACAACGAACAGTGACAGACCATTCGCCATTACCTTGGGCATCTGCCCAACCCATCGTTCCAGCAAAAAGTTCGCGATTAAAGGGTTCAAGTTGCTCAATCAAACTTTTCGCTACTGTTGTAGGCTGACCACAGATCGCCGGTGTTGGATGCAGTTTTTCAACCAAATCGAAAACGTGAATGTCTTTGTTTTTCAATTCACCTTCAATACGGCTGGCCAGATGCCATAAACGTTGGGTTCTAATGAGTGAAGGCTGTTTTGGAATATGTAGTTTTTTACAGAAAGGACTTAATTGATCCGCGATCATTTCGATCACAACCGCATGTTCATGCTGATCTTTTGCGGAAGCCAATAATTGTTGTGCATTGTGCTGATCCTGAATTGGATCTGTATCTCGTGCCAAAGTGCCAGCGACGGGTTTACTCCAGACCTGAGTTCCCTGTTTAGCGACCAAAAGTTCAGGACTTGCGCCAACAAACCAGCCTTCATGTGCCGCATCGCGGGCAACTGCATAGTTATAGCCTTCGGGATTATCTTGACTTAAATGATAAAAGAGCTGGGAGATATCAATTTCATCAGACAGTTCTAATTCTAAAATTCTGGCAAGTACGGCTTTATTCAATTCCCCTTGCTGCATTTTATGCACCAGTTCAGCGACTTGAGTTTGATATTGCTCATCAGAAGGAATAAAGCGGGCTTGTTTTATCGTACTTCCTGTTATTTCTCGATGAGATGAGGTGTAAAGAAGCTTTTGATAAAACTTCACCTCATCCATCAGCATGAGATTGACATCTTGCGCGTTGGAAAATGGAATGCCACCGAGAATCTTCGCCTGTGGATGGCCTTGTTGAATCACCTGATTCAGTTGAGATCGTGCCTGTTTTAACCAGTCAGATAAATGACTATCTGGCGCAATATGGATATCCTGCAATTTATGCTGGCTTTTTAGGACATAGTCTGGCGTTGTAAAGTAGAAACCCGCATCGCGATCACATTGCAAGATTTCATGGGCGAATGCCACCCGACTTTCGGTATAGTTTTCTTTTTGAATAAAATAGGGATGTTGTATAGACATTGACTATACTCCTTTTACGACATCTTATTTTTAAGTTTTAAAGTGTTAAGAATTTATGTTTTTACACGCCTAGCGTGGCGCCGCCGTCAACGACAATTTCCTGCATGGTAATTTGCGCAGCTTGATCTGAAAGTAGAAAGACCACCACATTGGCAATATCTTCAGGTTCTGCAAGTTTCTGAAGTGGAATCCCCGTCCGGTATTGGGACAGATCACCATTGACCACCGCCGCGGGAGGCTGATCCGTTGTCCATAATTGTTTTTGCATGTGGGTCAAGGTTGAACCAGGTGACACGATATTCACGCGGACATGATGTTGTGCTGTTTCTAATGCCAGATTACGACAATAATGACTTAAAGCCGCTTTGCTCGTGGCATACATCCCCAGTTGTATACGTGGCATACGGGCACTATTGGAACTGACCGTAACAATACTCCCCTGTTTTTTGGCACATAAATATTGGGCCACTTGCTGACTGATCGCAATCGGTGCGAGCAGATTCACGGCGAATGTGCGTTGCCAGTCCTCATTTTTTGCATCGAGCAACGAGGTCATGATTAAAATTCCTGCGGCATTTACCAGTCCAACAACGTTGTACTGCACCAGAATTTCTTCAATCACTTTTTTTGTCTCGGCTTCGTCGGTGATATCCAGTTGAATACCTTTCCATCGTGAAGCGAGTTCGGTTGTTAGGTTTTGGGTAATTTCCCAGTGTTCGGGCTGTGCTTGCTGATCAAGGCCAATGACGGTAAACCCTTGCTGCAACAATCGAGATGAAATTGCTGCACCAATGCCTCTGGCTGCTCCCGTTACAATGACGGTAGAGCTCATATGAATACTCCAAATTTGCGACCAATTTTTTGATCGCCGAACATAATTGCAAATAATTATCATTACAATCAAGCTGGCAATTTTCACTTTTTTATCAAATAAGAAAAAAATGGTTGTTTTTAAAGCTATTTCCTTTCTTAAACTGTTGTTTTTTATCATTAAGCGAAATTAGTGTGTTTTTTTATTGAATATAATGATAATTATTTGCATTTACAAATGAGAATCATTCTATTATTGTTGGGCCGCTTTCTAGTCGATATATGGACTTAAGATGAAGCCAAATTACTTTCCAATTCATCCAATATTCCAACAAAAAAACTTAGGTTCTGACATCTGGTGGAATTCAGTCGAACACATCGGTACCCCTCTTGTTATTGAAGATAACCAGCAGTTGCACTGTACTTTTTTATGGCGTCGTCAGTCAGAAACTGAATCGACCTATATTGATGTGTATTCACAAAGCCCTTCCATTTATCAACAATGGAATGCATTCCAGCAGATTGAAAATACAGATATTTCCTTTTTTGAAATAACGCTGCCTCTAAATTGGTCTGGTAGTTATGTATTGGTGACGACCCCTGATAGTGCACCTGAAACGCCAGAGACACAGCTTCGTCGCCAATGGTGGATCAACCAGCTCCAGCATTATGCACAGGTGGATCGCTTCAATCCTTACCCACCCTATCCAGCGCAAGTCTCGCGTTGGGTCAATCAATTGCATCTGGGGCAGCCACAAGATTGTCGGCAAGCAAACGTGTCTCCCGTTTATGAGTCGATTGAATGGCACAGCCAGCATCTGGCAACAACCTATCCCGTTGACTTCTCCCAGACCGCGCCGCTGACAGAGAACAGCCCATTGGTAATTCTTCTGGATGGACAAGTCTGGAGTCAGCATCTACCGATTTTACAAGACATCCAGTCTCGTACCGATCAGGGCCAGATGCGTGCGGCAAGTTATGTATTTTTACACAGTATCAATAGTGAACAACGTTGTCTCGACTATGGCTGTCGTGACCTGTTTTCACAGGCCATTGTTGAAGAGCTGATTCCGTATATTCAGCAAAACTTCTCTTTATCTCCATCCTGCCCCGTATTTTTATGCGGTCAAAGTCTAGGTGGTTTATGCGCTCTGCATTCACTTTTACTTTATCCCACCGCTTTTCAGGGTCTGATTTTGCATTCAGGCTCGTACTGGTGGTCCGATTATTCAAACAGTGATTTTTTAAATGGTCATACACAACGCTTTTTAGAGGTGATCGAACACTATCTGCAACCGATTCCCAACGAGACTCAAATCTTCATCCGTACTGGCGCTTATGAAACAGATATGCGTGAAGACAGCCAATTGCTTTACGCGACCTTAAGTTCAGTACGACCTACCCAGATTCACACCTTTGCAGGTGGCCATGACGCAATCAATTGGAAATATGATCTGGTCGACACGCTGCAAACCCTAATTTCTTAAAAAAACCTTGAATTTTCAAAGGAAAAACATGATGAGTACTTTACAAGAAAATTATATCAATCCATTTGATAACGAAAACCTATCCTTCTTCGTGCTTAAAAATATAAAAGGTGAATTCAGCTTATGGCCTGAGTTTCATAGCTTACCTGCTGGTTGGGAGGTGCAATTAGGACCAACCACGCGTTCTGAGTGTATTGGCTATGTCGAGCAGCATTGGAAAGCAATTAATCCATTCCAAGTGGCTTAATGGAGTTATCGATATGAACCAAGCATTACATAATGAATTTATTCAGGAACCGACACAGCCTGTACGCTTAAATCTGCTTTCAACTCAACAAGGGATTTTCCTTGCAGATCATTTAAGTGCGATTGAAGACTTATATACCATTGCGCATTGTCTGGAATTACCAAAAACACTGGATCTGGCAACGTTCAAGCAAGCCATCCAGCTGGGTTTGAGTGAAGCAGATACGGTCACGGCGCAGTATTCCTGCAATCCTGCGGAACCATTTTTACAGCTCAAAAATCAGGTCGAAATTCCAATTGAAGAGTTTGATTTTTGTCATCTTCCACCAGAGCAGGCACAAAAACGCTTGTGGGACTGGATGCCGACCGATCGTCAATATGCCAAGTCATTAAAAAACAACGACAGCAATCTTTATCGTCAGGTGCTGTTTGTTTGCCACGATAAAGTCTATTGGTATCAACGCTATCATCACATCATGCTAGATGGTTTTAGTATCATTAATCTGACCAAGCGCATTGTTGAGATTTACCAGCAGCTTCAAAAGGATGAATTGAAGGCCTCACCTTTTATTACTGTGAAAGATGTGATTGCAGAAAGACAAGCCTATGAGGCCAGTCCAAAGTTTCAGGAAGATCAGGCTTTCTGGAAAAATTATTGCCAAGACCTTGCTTCACCAGTCACCTTAAGTACTCATCATCTTGCGGCAAAAACAACCGCCCGATTTATTAAACATCAGTTGCATTTCTCTCAAGGAATTCTTGCACAAATTCAGGCTTTGGCTTCAGCTGCCAAACTGGCTTTGCCTGACATGATGATGGCGCTGTCGTTACATTATCTTTATAAAATGACAGACAAGTCTGAATTGGTTATGGGCGTTCCATTCATGCGCCGTCTGGGTTCCAAAGCCATTCGTGCCTTACTACCTACAGTGAATGTTCTGCCTGTTCAATTTCAGGTAAATCCGCAGCATAGCTGGATCAGTCTGGCACAGCATGTTCAGGCGCAGTTGGCACAAATTCGCCCGCATCAAAAATATGATGCAGAACAGATTTTACGTGATTTAAATTCGATTGATGTCCATGAACGTATTTATGGCCCTATCCTGAATTATAAAGCGTTCGATCAGGATCTGGTGATTGATAATCAGGCCGTGAAAACCCATCATATTTCCACGGGGCCAATCGATGATTTTGAATTTTCGTTTATCGTTCAAAATCAGGAATTGATGATTGAGCTACGAGCCGATGCAGCCCGCTATACGCAAGATGAATTGTTAATGCATAGTCAGCGTTTGACTTTATTGCTTGAACAATGTCTTGTACAACCTGAGCAAAGCTGTGCGCCATTTAGAATCACGACCACTCCAGAACAGCATCTTCTTGCTCAAGCCGGTACAGGGCCACGGGTTGCGCATCCTGAAAGTTATAACAATGTACTGGATATTTTTTATGAACAGGCCAGCAAATATCCAGACCGAATTGCGATTCTGAGCGGTGAACGCGAATCATTGTATCAGCTCACTTTTGCTGAATTAAAAGCACAGATCAACCAGTTTACCCGTTTCTTACAAGCTCACGGCGCCAAGAAAAATACCGTGATTGCGGGTGCGATTCCGCGCTCAGCAGAATCTGTGGTGATGATGTTATCCGTACTGAATTCGGGTGCAAGTTTCTTACCACTGGATCTGGACTATCCCGTTGATCGTATGCAAATGATGTGTGAAGATGCGAATCCCCTCTTCGTTTTAACCACACAGGCACTCTCAAATCAGTTGCCACAAGCTTTGCAGCAAATTCATCTGGATGATGAAGCTGTTCGAGCGCAAATTCGTGCGCAGGATGCAGCAGATATTCCGGCAGAGCAGCGACGTTTTGATTTTCAGGATGTGGCCTATGTCATTTTTACGTCAGGAAGCACAGGACGACCTAAAGGTGTAATGAACACCCACGGTTCTTTGCTCAATCTGATTCTTGTACATCAACATACGATTTATTTCCCTGTGCTGGAAGCGGTACAACAACGTTTCCCTGATCGACCACTTAGAGCGGCTCATACGCATTCGTTCTCATTTGACTCTTCATGGTTACAGGTATTCTGGTTAATTTGGGGCCAAGAGCTACATATTTTTGATGAGAATATGCGCCGTGATGCGTATGGACTGGTACAGGAAATTCAGCAACGTCAAATTGATACGCTTGATTTACCGCCATCCTTTTGTGCCCAGATGATCAGCAATGGATTATTTGAGCAAGGCCAGCATCATCCAAGCCTGATTTTGATTGGTGGTGAAGCTGCGCCATTGGCCTTATGGCAACAATTGAATGCACAGCCTGATTTATTTGCGCATAACTTGTATGGGCCAACTGAATATACGGTTGATACTTTCCGTGCAGAGTTAAAATTGACGGAACGCCCTGTGATAGCCAATCCGATTGGCAATACCCAAGCTTATGTGCTGGATCAGAATCTGCAACGCTGCCCAATTGGCGTTATTGGTGAGTTATATATTTCAGGTTTTGGTATTGCCAATGGTTATCTGGGACGAGCGGATTTAAGTTCAACCCGTTTTATTGCCAATCCATTTGAACACGGACAGCGTATGTATCGTACGGGTGATCTGGTGCGCTGGAATATGGCAGGAAAACTAGAATTTATGGGACGTTGCGACGATCAGATCAAGATTCGTGGTTATCGTGTTGAAATTGGTGAAGTCGAAAATGCCCTTTCAGTACTGCCAAATATTGAAAGCGTGGTGGTGATTGCAGAACCGATTAATAATAGCCACCGTCTTTTGGGCTATTGTGTGGTGAAAGAGATTCAACTCGATGAAGCAAAAAGCGAGAAGCTCAGCCAGCATTACCTCAGTTTATTACGTCAAAACCTGCCTGATTATATGGTGCCCTCGGCCTTGACTGTAATGCAGGAGTTTCCACGTAATGTCAGTGGTAAAGTCGATAAAAAGGCGCTGCCAAGACCGCAAATCCGTACTAAAAGTCGTGCCGCCCAAACACCAGAACAACATTTGCTGTGTCAGATTGCGGCTACTGTTTTAAAACTTGAGCAGATCGGCATTGACGATGATTTCTTTATGACGGGTGGCGACAGTATTTCTGCCATCATGTTATGTACCCAATTGCGTCAACATGGCTATGGTTTAAAACCGAGTGATGTCTTCCAGCTCAAAACCATTGCAACTATGGCTACTCAGCTGGAGGTACTGGATCCTAGAGATATTGATTACACCATGCAGTCGGTTTTTGATGATCAAATCATTGACAAGGTGCAAGCAGAATATGGACAGGATTCGATTGTTTTACCGCTATTGCCGTTACATAAAGGCATGTTGTTCCATGCGCAACTTGAACAGCAACAGGCTAGCTATAATGCCTTTACTCGCCTGAGTCTCACTGGTGAAATTGATCTGATCCAGTTACAACAGGCATTAACCAATGTATTAAGAAAACACCCGCAACTGGCAGGCTGTTTTGATAGTACATTGTATGATGAACCAATCTTTGTCTATATGCCGAATCCAACCCGAATCTGGCCTGTAGATGTATATAGCAGTACCCCTGAGACCCTGGAAAAATGCATTGCAGATGTGCTTAAGCAACCGATGCAGTTGCATCAGGCGTATGGACTGATTCGTGCTGTGCTGATCCAGACTTCATCTCAACAATCTGAATTGATTTTGATGGTGCATCATTTGTTGACAGACGGTTGGTCTACCCCGCTGTTTATGCAAGATTTCATTCAAGCCTATCAAAACCCAGAGCAAAGTCTGACAGTTGCCAAACATGCCTATGCTGATGTCATTCTGCAACTGGTACAGCAAGACCATACTCCTTCTAAACAGATCTGGAAGCAGGATTTGGCCGATGCTCAAGCTTTAGTTTTATTTGAACATGCCAAGAAACAAAACGTACAGGAAACCCAACATCGTTTAAATGCAAAATTGAGTGCAGCGCTTCAACATAAGCTGCGTCAAACGGGCATTACCTTAAACGTGTTTATGCAAATGATCTGGGCAATGTGCTTACAGAGCTATGCGCATCGTGAAGATATCCTGTTTGGTACACCTGTTGCAGGACGTTCTGCACCCGTGAACGGTATCGAGCAGCAAATTGGTCTATTTCTGAATACTATTCCTGTACGTGTCCAACTACAGATGCAACAGAATTTATGGCAGCAATTGCATCATCTGCAACACTTGCATATTCGTCATTTGGAACATGATGGTTTAGGACTCAATGAAATACAGCAGCAGTTGGGTCAAGGCAGTCTATTTGACAGTCTTTTAGTGGTAGAGAATTATCCTGACCATCAATATTCGCAACAACACTTAGGTTCAGCAAAAATTGAAAAGCTGACCAATCGTGGCTATAGCCATTATCCTCTGGCCTTGTTGGTGATTCCTGATCAGGAAATTGAATTATTACTGGAACAACGTGGTGTGATTGCCCAGCCAGCGCAATTCTTGCAACGTATTGAACAATTGATTCAGACCGCGTTGGAGCAACCTGAAACGGCATTGCAGCATTATCCATTGCAATTACCTGTTGAACAGCAATTGATTGAGCAGATTAATCAAACTGCACATGATATTCCGTACACAACCTTGCAGCAATTGTTGCGTACACAGGCATTGCGCCATCTAGATGCCATTGCACTGGTGGATGAAGAACATCAGCTCAGCTTTGCGCAAGTACGTCTGCAAGTTTGTACACTGGCGAAACGATTACAGCAATCCGGTGTTCAGGCTGGTGATATTGTCGCAATCGCTTTACCTCGTTCAGTCAAGCTGAGTATTGCGATTCTGGCTGTGATTGAAGCGGGTGCAGCCTATTTGCCGATCGATATTCAGCATCCGACAGAACGTATCAAGTATATGTTGCAAGATGCCAAGCCGCGACTAACCATTACCGCAGCAGACCTGTTAACAGATATCGATACACCGAAACTGAATTTTGAAAGCTTATTTGATGTAGCTGATACCGCACTGACCAATTATAGAATTACATTGGTGAGTCCACAGCAGCCTGCCTATATTATTTATACCTCGGGTACCACAGGTCAGCCCAAAGGTGTGATGGTGTCTCATCAGGCGATTGTGAATCGTATTTTATGGATGCAACACCAGTATCCACTGGATATCAATGACAGCATCCTCCAAAAAACACCATGCAGTTTTGATGTTTCCGTGTGGGA
The DNA here is from genome assembly GCF_001729365.1 of Acinetobacter sp. YK3. Classification (NCBI taxonomy): domain Bacteria; kingdom Pseudomonadati; phylum Pseudomonadota; class Gammaproteobacteria; order Moraxellales; family Moraxellaceae; genus Acinetobacter; species Acinetobacter sp. YK3. The sequence continues at coordinate 11,279 of NZ_LZPJ01000013.1, read as the reverse complement.
GTTTTTCTGGTCTTATCTGGTGGGTGCACGTCTAGTGATGGCGCCTGTAGATGCGCATCGTGATCCAATGGCTTTGCTGGATATTATTCAGCAGAACAATATCACGACTTTGCATTTTGTCCCTTCCATGCTGTCTGTATTTGATGAAGCGGTCACTGCATTTTTAACGGATGAGCAACGTAAGGCACTCCCATTAAAACGTGTGTTCTGTAGTGGTGAAGCATTGCCGACTGCAATGGCGCAGGCCTTTAATCAACATTTCAGTGCTGAATTACATAATTTATATGGCCCAACAGAAGCAGCCGTTGATGTGACTTATATGGATGCGCAACAGGCCCAGTTCACATCTGAAAATAGTATTGCAATTGGCTATCCAGTCTGGAATACCCAACTCTATATTCTCGATCAATATTTACGCCCGCTCCCGATTGGTGCTGAAGGTGAACTGTATTTGGCTGGTGATCAGCTGGCGCTGGGATACTTGCAACGTGCGGATCTGACGGCAACACGTTTTGTGGCGAATCCATTTCAGACTGGACAACGGATGTACCGTACAGGTGATATTGCCCGCTGGAATATAGATGGCAGTATTCAATATGTAGGCCGTGCAGATGATCAGCTTAAAATCCGTGGACAACGTATTGAATTAGGTGAAATCGAACAACAATTACGTCTGGTCAGTCAAATTGATGAAGTTGTGGTTCAGCCAATCTCTGTTTCAGCAGATAAAAATGCGACTGATCTGCAACTGGTTGCTTATCTAAAAACCACACAAAGCTTTGATGCTGGCAGTTTGAAGAAACGTTTAGCGAAACACTTGCCGACTTATATGATTCCAAGCCATTTCCTTGCGCTTGAGACTTTGCCTTTAAGCCATAACGGTAAATTAGACCGTAAAGCATTGCCACGTCCGCAATTGAATCACTCTTCACAGCAGCGATTTGCTTCGAGTGAAACCGAATTAAAACTGGAACAGATTTTCCAGAATATTTTGGGATTAACGCGTCGTATCCATGTCGAAGAAGATTTCTTTGCGCTTGGAGGTCATTCGATTCTTGCCATGAAACTGGCGATTGAAATTAAAAAGACTTTTGATCGAAGTCTGGCGGTGAATCAAATCATGACGGGTGCCAATATTGAAAAACTGGCTGAGCAAGTGCAACTACAAAATCTAATGAATCAGGCCAATGATGAAGCTGGTTTTGACACGACTTTCATGATCCGTGAGGCAAAAACCAAACCTGTATTCTGTATTTATCCTGGTTCTGGTCTGGCTTGGCAATATAGCGTGCTCAACCGTTATATACATCCCGATATTAGCCTGATAGGTTTGCAATCCCCTCGTCCAAATGGCGCGCTGGTTTATAGCCAGAGCATGGATGAGCTGATTGATCATCAATTAAAACAGGTACTGGACATACAGTCAGAAGGTCCATTTACCTTCTTGGGATATTCTCTGGGCGGAACGATTGCCTATGGCCTTGCAGATCGTTTGCAACGTTTAGGTCATGAGGTTGCTTTTGTGGGCTTGTTAGATACCTATCCTGCGGAAATTCATGAATGGGACATGCAAAATGCCGCTGTGGTAACCGAAGAAGCAGAACAGGAACAAATCCAGTTCTTTAATCAGGTCTTGGATGGTGCTGATGAAGCGCTGAATGAAGAAAAAGACAGTTTGCAGGAATACATTTTTGCGAATTATCGAGATGCTGTGCGTCTGTTAAGCCAACATACAACGACTGCTTACGCGGGCAAGATCCATGTTTTTGTGGCGGAACAATCATGCCCTGCCTATATCCAGCCCCAACAAAACTGGCAACCTCTTGTGAATGAGCTGGAGATTATCCATTTGCCAGAAGCCAGTCACGAAACTTTATTATCGCCTGAACAATTGACCACCTTAGGGCCATTGTTAAATGACTATCTCAGTCAAGTCTATCAATTAAAGGATTCAAAGCATGAAGCTTAAAAATATCTTGACTGACTTTAGTCTGCTTAAAGTCAATACACATTTCCGAAATGTTTTTATTGCCCGAACCGTTTCGCTGCTGACGATTGGGATGTTAATTGTTGCGATTCCACAACAAGTCTATCAAATGACGCAGGATGTTTTTCAGGTTGCAATTGTGACTGCTTTTGAAGGCATTGCCATGTTTATTGGTTTGTTGCTGGGTGGCGTACTTTCGGATCGCTATGATCGTAAAAAACTGATTCTATTTGCCCGTTTGGTTTGTGGTTTAGGATTTATGGGCTTGGCGGTGAATGCCATGCTCGATACACCTTCGCTTTATGCACTTTATTTTTTAAGTGCGTGGGATGGCTTTTTCGGCGCTTTAGGTGTCACGGCAATGATGGCGATTATGCCGATCATTGTTGGGCGTGAAAACATTGTGCAAGCGCGTGCCATCAGTATGGTTTCGGTACGCCTGGCGACAGTAATTTCACCTGCGATTGGTGGAATTGTGATTGCCGCGAGCAGTGTTGCTTGGGCTTACTGGATTGCGACGATTGGTACCTTGTTTACGGTGTTGCTATTACTTGGCCTACCTGTATTAAAACCACAAACTGAAAGTGAAGATGAGCATCCAGTTCAGCAATTATTACAAGGCTTCAAATTCGTATTTCAGAATAAGGTGGTGGGTAGCACCATTCTGATTGGTACGATTCTGGGCTTCACCAGCGCCATTCGTATCCTTTTCCCACAGATCGTTGACCAACAATTTGCGGGAGGCGCATTTGAATTGGGCTTGATGTACTCCGCAGTGCCACTAGGCGCAACTTTGGGTGCACTGTTAAGTGGCTGGACTGCAAGTTTAACTCGACCGGGTACAGTCATGATTTATGCCAGTCTTGCTGTTTTTGCCTGTATGTTTTTGATTGGCTTGTCGCCGTGGTTGCTGTTGACCTTGGTGATCCTAAGTGTGTTCGGCTATCTTTCAGCAATCGCCAACCTGTTGCAATACAGCATCGTGCAAGGTCATACGCCTGATGAATATTTAGGTCGTATCAATGCCATCTGGTTGGCTCAGGATGCATCTTCTGACTCGATTGCTACTACAATTCTGGGCGCACTGACACGCTTTCTGCCAATCTCAAGCAGTATTTTTATCTTCAGTGGCTTGAGCTTTGCACTTGGGCTGGGTTTTCTGATGAGTGCTGAAAAGATCAGAGACGCAAGTTTTAATGATCCTGACCTGCAACAAAGTTAGAATTTTCTCATGCAGATAGATGGCGACTTTGCCATCTATCTGTTTTATCCATATCTAAGAAATTAATTGCCTTGTACTATGTATGTAATGACATCATCATTATTAAATTGCCAATACCCCTCATATTCAGGCTTTAATCCATAACGCTGTCTAGTGTTTTGATCAAATTTCAAAATAGCTGATTGATTTTCTATGTTCATTTCAACCGTTGTGGCTTCCAAGAAATCAATATAGTTTTGAGCAATTGGATAAACAGCTTTATAGAGACTTTCCTTTAAAGAAAAAATAAGTGTCATGTATTCACGAAAATTTAAATAGTGCGAGATTTCGGCTTGCCATAATTTTTGTTCGCATGGAGTCAAAATCAGTACTGCGCTTTCCTCGGCAAAACTGGTCTCAACGATTCGTTCTATATCTATACCTAAATATTCAGATTGCGATGAAATCGCGACAATCACCTGCTCATTTGAATGACTGATACTGCCAATAAAGCCTTTAGGCCATTGTGGTAATTTTAGCTGCGTCGAACTAATGCACATTGAGCAATTAAAATGTTGTTGCAATATGGCTTGTGCCAGAATACGTCCCGCAAAAAACTCATTGAGGCGTTTTGTGCTGGCATTTTCCACGTAATTCGGTCGTTCAAGTCTATAAGACTGTCGAATCTGGTTGATTATCGAAATGTCTGCACGATAACAAATAGTGTTTGCTGTAAGTGATATCAGTGTTGCATGTTGCAGGCAAGCTGATGCTAGCGTTGGTGGAATTTCTAAAAAATAATTCATCAAGTGTTACAGGTATTATTGCCTGAACATTATACATAATTAAGAGAATGATTATTATTTGCCAAACTGATTTTTAAAAAATGTGATTTTTACAGAAATATTATTTCTGTCGCGTAGCCACCCAGCAAAGAACTGAACCAATACAAACCATTGCTGCGCCTTGCCAAAAGGCAATCGAAAGAGTTGTTTGTAAAACGATAGCTGCCAGCGCTGCCGAAAAAATAGGGATAAAGTAAGAAGCTCCCGCTAACAGTGTAACATTGCCATGCAAGATCCCGACATTCCATGCGGCATAGCCAAAGCCCATAGCGGCGGCAGCAAGTGTAAGATAAACCAGTGCATGCAAATCAAAATGCATCGGTTCAGCACCCATGAATAGATATTTAAGCCATAACGCCACCGCCGTCAGGATAAAGAATAACGTGACACCATTTTTACCATTGGCAATTCTAGCCGTTACTGTGCAATAAGCCGCCCAAATCAATGCACCGATGAAGGCTAGTCCATAACTTAGAGGATTATTTTGAACATTCGCCCACATGCTAGCGAGGTCAAGCCCTTGATCCCCTCCAAGTACCCAGCAAATTCCTAAAATAGAAATTATAAAACCGGGAATTACGAGCCAACTTGATTTTTGATGATTAAACAGAATTGCACATACCATGGTCAGCGCTGGCCATAGATAGTTCACCATACCTACTTCAATCGCTTGCTGACTGGTATTGGCATAGCCAATCGATAATGCAAGGCAAAGCTCGTAAGAAACAAAAAGTAAGCTTCCCCAAATCAGATATTGTCGGGGGAATTCACTTAGCTTGGGAAATCCAATGCTCATCAATAAGAACAATGACGCGACACTGTAGATCATGGCAGCTCCGCCCGTCGCCCCAAGATTTTCACTGACGCTTCGAATCAACCCGACAATTGAGCTCCATAAGAGCACAGCAATGAGTCCTACTAAGGTTGCATTTCTTTTGGTTATCATCCACTTAATCACTTATCAAGTTTCATATTCTGATCATGAAGAATGAACGATTGATTCTTCACTTGAATATTAGAGTTTATAAGGATCTACTTTTTACCATGACTCGTCTGCTTTGCACAGGAATCATATTGAATTATTTAAAAATTCTATCGGTATATTGCTATGAGTTTATTGTTGAACCAGCAGTGATATTAACGATGGTGGCGGTTATTGCACTGGCATGATCAGATGCCAGAAATGTCACCGTTTCGGCAATTTGAGCCAATGTCGGTAATCTTTTTAACATGGTACTTTGCGCAGCTCCATTTAACCATTCATCCAAGCTCAGACCAATGGCTTGTGCTTTTAAGCTAAATAACTCACGAGTATAAGACCCTGCTTGGGCGGCATCCGCAATTGCATGGGAGCGTATACCAAGCACCCAAATATTTTTCGGTCCAAGTTCACAGGCGAGCGCTTTGATAAATGCTTCAGTTCCTGCACAACCGACGATATGTCCCAAATGACCCGCTATCGCCATTCCTCCTGAAGGTGCAATTACACTAATCATTACACCTGTAGACTTTGCTCCCATATAAGGTGCCACTGCTTTTGAAATATTAAATTGTGCAGTAAGAAAAGGTTTGATGCCTTGCATAAATTCATGTTGGGTGAGTTCTGAAAGTTCTTTGCCTTGGTTATGCATAAAACTGGTGGCATTGATGACCACATCGATTACATCCGTTTGCTCAACCAACTGTTTTATCGCTGTTTGGGTGGCTTGTTCATCTAGGACGTCTACAATAAAGGTTTTTACTCGACCTTCTACGTTGTGAATATTTGCTACAACCTGCTCCAGTTTGTCCTGATGACGGGCACCTAAATAGAGGTGTGCGCCTTCTCGGGCCAAAACATCTGCAATTGCATGACCTACTGCACCACTTCCACCAAAAATTACGGCAATTTTATTTTTAACTAACATGAGATATGCCCGAACCTGTATTTTTATTTTTCATTTATTGTACGCTTTTTAGCCATGTTTCGGCGATTTCGAATTCTCTATTTTTTTATTTAAAAGTTGGTTGGAGAATAAAAAAACCTCTAATATGACTTAGAGGTTTTCTACGCTTAATCGGTTTTTAAGGGGTAAGAATGACCTTACGACATTCTTCTTCCCTATTATCAAAAATACGATAACCTTCGGCAGCATCTTCTAATTTCATTCGATGGGTAATGATGGCTTCAGGCGACAACTTACCGTCCTCAATCAATTCTAATAATTGAGGTAAAAACTGATGCACATGGGTTTGTCCCATTTTAAAAGTAAGCCCTTTATCAAAAGCATCGCCAAATAGGAAACCATGAATAGGCCCTGCATATACACCGGGTACACTGACCACTCCACCTCGACGTACCGCCGCGATACATTGACGTAAAACTACACCACTTGAGCCTTCAAGTTTTAGATTCGTCAGCAATGTTTCTATAACACTGCCTTTTGCCTCAAAGCCAATGGCATCAATGACCGCATCCACACCACGATAATTGCCTGTGTTCTGGATAATGTATTCGGCAGCATCTACTGCTTCAAAATCAACAGGAATCGCACCATACGCTTCCGCTGCATATCTCAATCGGTATTGATTATGATCGACAATAAATATCTTTTCTGCACCGAGCATTTTGGCGCACGCTGCACTTAGCAAGCCAACAGGACCTGCACCATAGATCGCCAAAGTCGAACCTTTAGTAACTTTTGCATTGCTTACGGCCTGCCATGCGGTGGGCAAAATATCGGTGAGAAAAAGCACTTTTTCATCTGACAGTGACGTAGGCACTTTAAACGGCCCTTTATTGGCCTTGGGTACACGTACATATTCTGCCTGCCCACCCGGAATGCCACCATAGAGATGACTATATCCAAACAAGGCAGCGCCTGAAGGAATTTGTTTTTTATTAATAATCGATCCTCGGCCTGTATTGGTGGTTTCACATGCAGCGGTCAGATTTAACTGGCAAAAGAAACACTGTCCACAAGCGATGACAAAAGGCACAATGACCCGATCACCTTTTTTAACCTGTGTGACGGCAGAACCGACATCTTCAACAATCCCCATAAATTCATGTCCAAAAATATCACCCTGCTCGGTCTGAGGAATTTTTCCTCGATACAGATGCAGATCTGAACCGCAAATTGCAGTTGCAGTGACCCGTAAAATGATATCGTCAGCTTCTTGAATAACAGGATCAGCTACCGTTTCAACACGAACATCTTCAGCACCGTGGTAAGTAAGCGCACGCATGGTTATTCCTTTAATTTTTAATGGTTGATTTGATTATGGGCGGTGTTTCTTTACCGTTTGCAACGTTTGTTTGCGCTCAGGTAAGTCATATTGTGAATATGCAAAAGGAACTAACGCTTTGTAACCAATCATGAAAAAATTAAGAAAAAGCTGAAAAAGAATATGTTTAAGAAATTGCAGTGAATAGCAATAAAAATGCCAGTTGATAAAAACTGGCATTTTCAAAAAGATAAAGCATCTCAGTTCTTTAGTGGAACAAAGCTCTGCATGCTAAAAGAAATTAATAATGGTTTGGATCACAAGCGCATTAATAATATCGACAAAAAATGCCCCAGTCAGTGGAATAATCAAAAAGGCTTTATGCGAAGGTCCATAAGTGTTGGTAACCGCTTGAATATTGGCAATTGCTGTTGGCGTTGCACCTAAGTTGACGCCACATTGTCCTGCACAAAGTACCGCTGCATCGTAGTTTTTGCCCATAATTTTAAAGGTGACGAAAAACAGGTAAAGCGCCAGAAATAAGGTCTGTGCAATAAGAATAATGACAAGTGGCCCTGCCAGCCCAGCAAGCTGCCAGAGCTGTAAAGACATCAATGCCATCGAAAGGAACAAAGCCAAAGATGCGTTACCAAAGACGTCAATACAGCGGTCAAATAGCTTGATATTAAAGACATATTCCAGCGTATTACGTAAGAACACACCACAGCCTAACGCCCACACAAAGGTAGGTAACTCAAACCAGTGGCCTTTGGCAAAGTCAGTCATAAAATTGGCAAAGAAAATACACAGTGCAAACATCCCCAGTGTCTTTACAGCATCGTCCGCCGTAATCAGTCGGGTTTTTTCTGGATATTCAAATGGCGCTGTTTCATTTGCAGGTGGTGCTTCAGTACGTTGCTGTGTCGGTGCAATTTCTTCAGCCAATTGATAACGACGAATCAAAAACTTTGCTACTGGGCCACCCATCATGCCGCCGACAACCAGACCGAAGGTTGCGCTGGCCATGCCTAACACCACTGCACTTTGAATGCCATATTCTTCTTCGAATATACTTCCCCATGCACTTGCAGTACCGTGCCCCCCTGTTAAGGTGACTGATCCGGTAATCAGGCCAATCAATGGATCAAGACCTAAAGCGGTTGCCAGACTTATGCCTAAAGCATTTTGTAGTAGTACAAAGACTATTACACAGAACATGAAAACAATCAGTGTTTTTCCGCCCTCTTTTAACTTTGACAGGCTGGCACTCAAGCCGACCGAAGTAAAAAAGACCAGCATGAAACTGCGTTGAATGTCTGCATTAAAATTCACCGTAATATCAAACTTAGTGAATAGAAAATAAGTGACAATCGCAGCGACAAGTCCACCAATTACAGGTTCAGGCATATTGTAGCGTTTTAATAAACTAACTTTATTAACCAGAAAATAACCAATAAAAAGTACAAAGACTGCAACTACAATCGTACCAAAAATGTCGATATCAAAATTCATTGTTTACCAAATCAAAAAACACTGACGAAAGTCGTTGGTTAAGGGAGACCTTCTTTTGAAGATAAAGCGGGCGATAGTAAAGCAATTAGAAGGATTTGTTTGTTAAGCTTAGTAATTTTTTGCAGGTCTAAACATGTAAAAACTGATATAAATACAATCGGTTAATGTCGGCTCAATTTCCTTTGGTCAGAATCTTTTAAATTGAAGTATAAAATTTATGAGTTTGGGATAATTTCTTCTATTTGATTATCATGATGAGATATTTTTTATCTCCTCTATCCTCTAAAATATCTTAAATCATCTGCTCCTTCAGATCGTATCATTAGATTTCATTCTCTCTATAAGAATCCTCAGATCAGTAAGTATTGATGCAATCCAAATACAAAAATGCGCTCATCAATAACGTGATTTTGATCAACACTAAGAGAGTGTTTATTGAACGATACGAGGATGGTGTATGTGTGCAAACTATCGACCTATTCAGAAAAGTCGGGCTCATTTATTAGATTTGTTTGAACCGACATTTGACTACAAAACGGATATTTATCCTGAAGATCTTAGCCCGATCCTGATCTCTCCCGATCAAAAAGTAGAATGGCGTGCTGCCCGTTTTGGTCTGGTGCCTTTTTGGGCCAAGGAGTTAAAGGCAGTTCAGAATACTTATAACGCACGTACTGAAACGGTGGCTGAAAAAAACAGTTTCAAACATGCTTGGAATAAAAATCAATTTGCTTTGGTGCCTGTCGAAGTAATTTTTGAACCTAAGTATATTGATGGGCAAGCACAGTGGTATGGCATCTATCGTCAGGACAAAAAGCCGTTTACAGTCGCTGCTATATATGAATATGCAAGTGTTGCAGGTCAGGAAATTCTCTCCATGAGTATGCTGACCATCAATGCAGATTCCCACCCTTTAATGAATCAGTTTCATGCGCCTGAACATGAAAAAAGATCAGTCGCTATCATCTCTGAAGGACACCGTCTGGACTGGCTCAATGCAGACCATGTACAGGCAGCCGAAATGATCCTTGAATTTTCTCCAGATGATTTTACTGCTGCACCGAAATCCCAAGTTGATCATTTCTATCCATGAATGAATTTCTTATCGTAAAACTTAATTCTTTTCTCATTTTTCTTTTTATAGAAAATCGCATCGATAACAGCGCATACCAATTCTAGATAATCAATGTTCTTACTTCATTTAAATATTGCTCATCATTATTTTTTCTCTAATGAAATATCATGTTGCGTTTTGTTAAAAATGTAAATTTAGAGAAATTGTGATTTGCAAATAAGTAATTGTTTTTAAATTAATTTATTTTAAATTAAAATGTAAAATTTGATCAAAAAACACTCATTTGTAGGCAATCTCTTACGAGCGTGTAAGCCAAAAACCTATTCTTCAACTGTTTGATTTCTTTAATAATTAATTCGGTACATTTAAGCGCTCTTTACTATTCAATAGAAAGCTGAATATTAATGAAGAGATCCCGTAAAATAAAAAAGGCATCTTTATTAATATAACAAATCTGAATAATAGAAAAGAATCTCAAATAATGTCTGAATATGTACCATCTTTCCTCTGGTTCCAGAGGAAAGATTTTTAAATTAACTTCAGGATAGGAAATAGAATATGTTTATTGCAAAAAATATCTTTGTCTTTTTACTATCAATGTTAGCGTTGTGCCTACTCATCATCTTCTTTAATTATTTAGGCTTTAACGAAACAGTTAATCTAATACTCTCCGCGACTCTCTTTGGTATGTTTATTACTTGGTATTTCAAAGGCACAGAATTATGTCTGGCCTTATTTAGTTTCTTCTACTGTGCCATGCTGATTATTAGCCAGAGTATGGAAGTAATCTTGATGTTTATGACTTCCATTGCTGTCTATTTACTCATGGCTAAAGTGTTACCGAAACTCAAAACCGTGAATATCAAGTTGCGAACCAAACAGTTTAGAATGGATTAACGCCACGATTGACCATGCCAACTTTTTTGCCAATGGGAAGCGTTGTCTGTTCTGCAAGTAGCAATTCACTGAGAAAAGCATCTAAACTTGTCTGGTCGAGACAGCTCGGATTAAAGCTATTTTCTCCCAAAGTCAGAAAGAAAGATTCAATATTGGTATTTCGTTGTACATATTTCATTGACCAGCGGTTAAAGCTCGATTGGTCAATGGAGTGTGTATTGAGATGCTTGACATCGAGATGTCGTGAATCGTTTTTTATTTTTTCAAATAAGCTTTCAACAATCTGTTGCTCTCCTTCCAAGCATTGAAAAAAGGCATTATCTGCATAGTAGAGGACGCCATAGATACAATGTTGAGTATTGAAATCTCGAGCTTCGGTGAGGATATCGCGTAAATCTTGTAGCAAATCATCGCTATTTTCATTGCGTTTGCTGGCATAACATAATCGTATATTCATAAAGATTTCCGCAAACTCTGAAAGTTATTTTGTTAATTATAATTTTTAAAACTATCATATCTGTATCTTATAAACATATCCGAGAACACGAGACTCCT
>NZ_LZPJ01000012.1:0-13974 GCF_001729365.1 Acinetobacter sp. YK3 | reverse complement strand
TCTAGATATTATTAAATTTCGGTCTATTTTTTAAGTAAATTACGACCTAATCCACCTATGTTTTTATAACCCCACCATACATTGTGAAAAAGCCATAAACTACTTTTTGATCTCAAAATATCGCTTACACCCTTCCATCCATTCTTTCGATACAGGAGGCTCATTAGGATGTTCAGTATTGGCGAGCTCACAATCCTCAACTTTGTTTAATCCGTTATCAGCAGGGAAAGAATAACCATAATAACCGTCACTATTCAGCTGATATCCCCCTGTTTTTCTATAATCTAGATATAGGTAGCTCACAGATATCAATGTGATTGCTAAAATTGAAATCACTACCCCTTTTAAGGTCATTTTGTTCGCTCTATTGCTATTTTTTCAACATTATAAACACATTTCCTAAACACTTAAGGATACTAAAATTTATCTTATAAAAAATTATTCCAGCTTAATCATCATAAGCATTGAAATTAATATTTTCTAAATCACATAAAAAAAGCCCTAAGCAGTTAGGGCTTTTTTTAACTTTTTACCTCAGTCCCATTCAAGCTGGAACTGGATATTGGTATTGGTAAAATTAGGATTCAGGAAAACGCGATAACCCGCAGCCTTTAACTCAGTAACAACAATATCTGCGTCCTCACTACTCACTTCATGTTTTGAAAATTGTTGTAAGGCATCGCGGTCGCCATCATTGGCTCTTAATTTAATGGTACTTGAAATCTTGGAGAGAATTTTATCTACAGTTAATTTTTTAACATTGGCATTAGAAATTGCAGTAGCTCGTGATGCAGGTAACAAAATTTCTTCGTTCACTGTATTCCGCCTGTGATATCAGAATAAGAAAAAAATATAATATGTTCTATTTCCACTTTTTCAAGTCATCAAATTGAACTAAACGACATATTTTGGCGCATAAGTCGAAAATTGGTGATCCGATTGATTCATTAGCGCCACTTAACGTAAATCGTCTAAACGCTTTACAGCAAGCTTGACCCCATAACCCTCTTCATTTTGCCCACTCAATCGGCCATAACTGATCACAGCTGAGACTTTTTTATCAATGTTATGGCCAGCCAACTGTTTTGCATCCTGGTCTTTAAGATAGCCCACCATTAACCCCTGAATTTCTACTCGAATCGTATGGTCATGACTTGAATTTGATGGCGCAGAGCGAACGCTCGCAGTAGTTTCCACAAACTTAGAAGTAGTATCTGTTGCTCTCGCAATTTCTCTTAGATGATGCTGATAAGAGTGTTCGCCAGTAATCTCAAAGGTATATAAGACATTATCAGCAAAAGAAGCATCCTCTGAAGCGGAGGTCGATAGACTTTCATTATTTTGGAATTTTCTGGCAAATAATATGATCAATAAACCGATGAGCAGCGTAATAATGATTGTCCACATATCATTATCTCCCCCCAACTAATTAAAGGTAGATATAACACGCTTAAATGACTGGAAATTTCTGTCGTTTGTATGCAGATCGCACTTAGTCTGCAATATTTGTTATTTTTCTTTGCTCATAATATTGCAAAATACTACTGACCTTGAGAAGTAAATAGCCAAACAATAAGCCATTCATAATGATGCCGATACCAACAGCAATAATCTTTCCAGACCAAACTTGAACGATGTCCAGATTATCGTTTCGAGTTTCTATTTGCCCGAAAAGTACAATAAAAGCAATGCCAGCAATACATCCCAATATCATAACAACCCACGCAATAAAGGTATTGGTTGTGCTTTCTCTTAGATGGTGTTGGGTTTCACTCATACTGTCCCCTAAATAGGCCTAATGATTGATATTATGTGATGAATATATCAAATTCTGTACAGAGAAAAAGCTCCAAATTGGAGCTTTTTTATTGCAGTTCGTTATTGTTTATTTACAAATAATATCCAGCTTTTCAGCGTAGTAATCTGTCGATATTTTTAAATCGTTCATCAATTTTTCTTTGGTGTAATCTTTTGGTGCAACCTTTAACAAAGCTGGAATATATTTCGATTCATATAGCTTTGGGTAGTCTTCACAAAGTACTTTCGTCTGTTGCGCTTTAGGCGTATCTGGATTATCCAGAATATCCATATACTCAGAAATTTTATTGTCTACTGTCTCGAAGCTTTCCTGAGCCTTTTCACTCTTTACTTCAGGCTGCTTATTACAACCTACACATGCGATTGCAATCAAACCAAAGAATAGAATCTTGTTTTTCATAAGGATCTTTAAGTTCTAGAAAGTAATAAAAGCTAGTGTATATCAGTTTTCATTTGAATAAATGAGAATTTATTTTTCAATTTCTTGTCTATTTCGTAAAGTTTATAGAACACTTACTAAATTTTGTGCTGTAAAGAGATTGCCCTAAAAATTCTATTTATTTTCTGCAAAATATGAATCTAAAAAAAGGCTTTGAATCACAAAGCCTTTTTCATCATAAGTTTAATTTTATAAATAAATTTCAGGTGGATACGGCGTATCGTCGCTGACTGGAGAATATAAACTATGCTCCACAAAGAAACCGTTTGGTGCCTGTGCAATATCGATTGTGACGGAGTCCGCCATAACCTGAGGATAGGCCCAAATGAATTGTTTCATCAGTCCCAACGGTTGATTATTTTGCATATCTCCAAATACGCGCTGCCAAATTGGTGTTCGATAAGCCTTGCTCGCGTCAAAACCATATAAATGTGCAATAGATGAATCCGGTACAAAGCCAGCCAGATACGCAACCTTATCTTCTGGATAATTCAGATCCTGCGTCGGAATCTCTGCCACTGCCTGATGCGCCAAGCCCAAACGTGCTTCTAAAATCCAGTCATAGGCTTCCGTCATGAGGTAATCGAAATTCGGATAGGAGTAATGTTCACGCGGATAATTGATATCCGTTACCAGAGTCTCAATTGGCGTGCGAATTGTCGGGAAGAAAATTAATGGGCAGACTTTGGCTTGAGGATATTTTGCCTTAACCACAGTACGAATATCCTGACAGGTCTGTCCCAACTTGTTTCTTAACCAGCTTTTAAACTCATCATACGGCGTTCCCGTCTTATTCATGGCTTCGTAGATCGTGCCTAGATTCGGTGCATATAAACCAGTATCTGCATTAAAAGCCAGTTTGGTTGGGTAATCATAGACACATGGGAGATCTGTGCCCTGGTTATACCACCACCACGGTTCGCCAATCTGCATATTCACTTCACATCCACCAACAGCCATGGTATCAGCAAACTCAATAAACGCTTTATGCAAATAAGCCTGTGCATTTTGATCACATGGACTAAAGAAATAACTTGGTGGCTCATAGCCTGTTCGACCCAGATCACTATTCCAGTCACGCTGTGCCCAGAATTCATTAGCCCCCAATGAATACATTTCAAAGCTCACCCCAAAAACAGGCTGCATATCGGCACAATGTAATGCCTGAGCAAAATGTTCGTGCCATTTTCGGGTACATGGATTAACCACATCTGCATTGCTTAATAATGGATCTGGGATTTGCCATTTATTGATATCGGCTTTCCATGACATTTCAGGATATTTAGACATGCCACAATAATGATTAATTAAGCCGTGATAGCCCAAAGCCGCCATGTTATCGACCAGTCGTTGAGGATTAAGATCATAATGATCATCATAACTGGTACAAATGCCATACTCATGCGCAGGAACTGAGACCCGATTTAAAGTCAGCTTGGCATTTGGGCCTGTGGTGACGGAGTTCGTCACTCGGATATACCCATCTTCTGCCTGAGCCAATGGGAGTGTTGAGTGTCCATTGTAACTCAATGTAAATCCAGAAAAAGAAATACGCTGAATGTTACTTACAGGAAATGGATCTGTTGCAGAGAAGCCTGCCTTAACAGTATCCCAGTTGATATGAATATGTGCTGAGCGTGAGGCTGGCTGATCGGCATAATTAAACAGCACAATATAAGCAACTTTATCGACCCCATTTTCATGATATTGCACAGTCAATGTCGGTGTTAAAGCAGGATTATTTAATGCTGGCATAGTTGCCGATAATTCAATATCAAAATCCCAAATCGTACCGCTGTAGTCATATTTAGTCTCATAAGCGAGAAATTTATGATCTTTTACATCATAAGAATCCCAACTAACACCGACCAGATCAGTGGTGGTACGAGAACGGAAACATGCTTCAAAACCGTTACCAAAATTCGTAATTGCAAAAGACATGGTCTGCGGACCGTCTACACGCCAGAACTTTGGATTAAAACGATCGATGATCGAAGTTGTAACAGCTAAGTTAGGAGATTTTTTAAAGTTTTTTTCAAAGTTATTCGTCATTTGATAATGCTCTCATTTAATAATTAAGTTTTTATCTTAAGTAAAGTTGTTATTTTTAGCTGTTTGCATCGGTAATCTTTGATCAAAAGCGAAGCACTTACATTGAGTTTGTGTAACTTGAATTGTTCATACATAAAAAAAGCCTATCGATTGATAAGCTTTCCAATCATTACTGCTTTTCAGCTGAGTGAATATTTTGACTATATGACAGGTCGTTATCTTTATAGTCTTCACAATTTCTTATCAGCATTTTTTCATTATCGATATCAGCTATAATTTCTTTACCATCTGATCTCTTCATCAGTCTTGATTCAATTAGGCTGCCATTCTTCTACATTCGATGGCGCATTGATGACAGGTTTCAGCACATTGCTGACAATGTTCAGAGGCATGTTTAATACATTCCTTGGCGCACCAATCACATATTTTTGCGCAGATCTGGCACATCTCAGCCAGAAAAACTGATTCTCGTTGATGGGCTTTGGCACATAACATACAAATATCTGAACATTCTAGACATCGGGTAATACACTCCCGCATCATCTCGACCTTTTCCTCTTCTAAACAGGCTGATGCGCACGTAGTACAAGTTAATGAGCAAACCAGACAAGCTTTAGCGCAATCTGAAAACTGGATAGTGTCCATATTTTTCTCCTTAGCTAAATCATCAAAAGTGATTACTTAACAAGCTAACGAGATAAATAGATGCAAAACAGACAGATTCGGTTATGAAAAGTAAGCCATGTTTTTTTAAGTAACCTGATTGAGAAATGAATATTAAATATCTCTATATTCGCCAGAGAAACTACAGCTTTATAAAGCTAATAACCATCCAAAAGAAATAAAAAAAGAACTAAGTATTTTATTCATTTTCATAAAACAAAACGCTCAAAATCAGTGCTGAAGATGAGCGTTTTATATGACAAATTGGTCAATATTTTAAATTAATTACTGACTATAAATATTTTTATGCAATGTGTCTGAAATCCAATTGATAAATCCAGTTTTATTCTTAAACTGTGGCGTATCAAATAAATTTACATCTAACTCAAAATTATTAAAATTCATAAATTTATAGATACCGCCTCCCAAAGGGATCAAATGACTATGCGGATATTTAAGTGATTTAAGCGCTTCACTAAAGAATAATGCTTTAAGAGGTATCTCACTATTTTTGTATAACTGATAACTTTGAGATTGAGTGAATAAATCATATTCTTGATCTAAACTTGTCTTGATTTGGGAAATAACCACTTCAGACTCCTTTATGATTGGAAGTCCTGTTATAGCATAGAAACCCAAAAAGCCCACCTTTTGATGGACTTTTAAAGTATTAAATTGGTACTGCTAGTGCAGGCTTAACTCTTCATCTTTGGCAATAACGACAGATGTTAGCATCGGAATCCCCAAGATCACTGGTACCATAATGATCCATAAATCAGTCGTTAAACGGCTTGAAAAGAAGAAATGGATAACGATGGCGACCAAAGCAAGTACACTCAACAAAACACTCATGAATCGAACTGCAAATTTAATCAGCATTTTTTGATCCTATGTGATTTTAGTACACCTCATCAGTATACGCTCACTGTATCCATGATGGTATGCCCTTTTGTACCGCCCATAAATCACAAAAAAAGCCCAATACGAATTGGGCTTTTCTGATTAATAAAGATTACTTCGCTTCATTTACACCCACAATAAACTGGCTGCAATTTGAACCTTCTGAAGCATTGGCCAATTGTTTTTCAGAAAAATTGAATTTTGTAGCAACAGATGGATAGTCCTGCTTGAGGCTCTGCCCAGTTAAAGACCCCAATAATTTCACTTGTTCTGGTGTTAACAATTCATTTTCTACCGCTTGATTGACAATCACACAGGCTGTTGTCATCGCATCATACCGCGCAGCTGTTTTTGAATAGCCTAATGAGCCAAGCAAACCACCAATCACCAAACCAAAAATCGTCGCCAAAATAATATGTTTTTTATTCATTCAAGTTTCTCATACAACAAAAAAATTAAGCCTATCAATATATTGTCTTTTTCATTTAAAAAAATGGTCTTTCTGTTTTGGTTTTTATCGTGTTTGAATACTTTTGACCAGAAAATGTAAAGCAGCGAAATACAAAAATTTTGTGCGATAGAAATAAGTGAATATTATTAGATTATTGCTTATAAAAAATGTTCGATACAACGCTTTCTCTCTTTTTTTATTCTACTTTTTGAAGTTGATATCGTGATAGATGCATAAAATTTAGCCTTTCAGACAATTGATCAATTTCCAGAAAATTGACATGCTTTCAACGACGATAACGCATAGGAAAAATGATAGTTTTTTATAAAAAACTATTAAATTAAATGCTTAAATTTACTGTAATTTTCTTCTTTTTTTCTTCCACTCATTCAAAGCATGGATAAATTTTAAAAACTTCACGATTCAGCAAAAATCAATTATTTCAAAGGAATTTTTTTTAATTTAATCTAGCGCGCTCAACAGCATTTGCATGCTTTGTGATTCATTCTTTAAGGACATCTATGGATTTCACACTTAATCCAACATATACGCTCATGTTAGCGGTGTTGGTCCTCTATGTAGGACGCATTCTAAATCAGCGCATCCCTTTTTTGACCAAATACAATATTCCCGAGCCCGTTGCTGGCGGTCTGGTTGGTGCAATCATCTTCTACTTAATCCACCAGTTTGCGGGTTATACCATTTCAGTAAATAAACCGATGCAAGATACATTTATGTTGATGTTTTTTGCATCAATCGGTTTAAGTGCTAACTTTGCAAAGCTTAAAGAAGGCGGGAAACCATTAATCATCTTTCTGATTGCCATTTCATTCTTTGTTTTAATCCAGAATGGCGTAGGCATGGTGATTGCTTCTATGGTCGGTCTAGATCCATTGATGGGTGTTATTGCGGGCTCAATTGCCTTAGTCGGCGGCTTAGGTACTGCTGGAGCTTGGGGACCAATCTTTGAAACCAAATATGCAGTTGAAGGCGCCTTGCCAATGGGAATTGCAAGTGCAACCTTTGGTATGGTGGTTGGCGGCTTAATGGGTGGCCCATTGGCTCGCTACCTGATTCGTAAACATAATCTGGCTTCTCCATTAAAAGCAGAAACCCGTGCAGAAAATAAAAATGCTCCTCTCACAGAGAGTGAATACACTTTTGAAGCACCTCAAAAAGTACGTTTGATTACTGCTGATAATGCAATTGTGACTTTAGGCATGTTTGCATTTGCCTTGGCATTTGCTGAAACCATGAAGAACTTAACCATGGGTACGGCGTTTGAACTGCCGACCTTCGTCTGGGCATTGGGCGGCGGTATTCTATTGAGAAACGTTCTGGAAACTGGTTTAAAACAGGAAATCTTTGACCGTTCAATTGATGTGTTTGGTAATACAGCACTCGCATTATTCTTGGCAATGGCTTTGGTTTCATTGAAACTTTGGCAATTGGCTGATCTTGCGATTCCAATGATTATCTTACTCATTGCTCAATCGATTGCAATGTGGGTATTTGCAGTTTATGTCTCTTTCCGCGTAATGGGGAAAAATTACGATTCGGCAGTATTAGCCTCCGGTCTATGCGGCTTTGGCATGGGAGCAACACCCAATGCGATTGCTAACATGCAGGCCATTACCAATATGTATGGTCCATCTCATAGAGCATTCTTAATCGTTCCACTTGTTGGTGCATTCTTCATTGACCTTGTAAATGTTGTTGTTATTCAGACGATTTTACAATTTTTTGGTTAATGCTCATTCTTTAGAACAACTATAAAATCAGACCATTTTGGGCCATATCCTTTATACGATATGGCTTTTTTATTGGTGCCCTTTTCTCATCTCTATTGCTGATTTTCTGCTATGCTACAGAACAAGCTGAATTAGTACTTTAGATTAGAGGAAACCGAAATGCTGCGATGGTTTGAGAAGCTAGTCGATCCATACCCCACCAAAGACTTAAACAAACCATTACCGACTACCTTTTTTGCTTTCGTTTGGCAATCAACTCAAGGCATTCGCCCTTTTCTATTTTTACTGATTGCATGTACTGCTGCTGCAGCTTGCTTTGAAGCTTTATTCTTTTCCTATATTGGTAAATTGGTCGACTGGCTCACTAAAAGTCAGCCAAATACCTTTTTAGAAAACAATCAGCAGAACTTAACCATTCTGATCAGCATTCTGTTTGCCAATATTTTCTTTGTTAGCCTGCAATCGATTATTAAACACCAAGTATTGTTTAGTAACTTTCCAATGCGTATGCGTTGGCGCTTTCATAATTTATTGTTGCAACAAAGTTTGGATTTCTTCCATACCGATTTTGCTGGCCGCCTTTCCGCCAAAGTGATGCAGACTGCGCTGGCAGTACGTGAATTCTGGATGATTCTTGGTGATATGCTGGTTTATGTACTGGTCTATTTTGTTACCATTAGTCTGGTCATGGGTGCAATTTCGCCTGTGCTGATTGTTCCCCTGATTTTATGGTTAGCCTTATTTATTGCCATTGCCAGCTACTTTATTCCACGACTTGGCAGAATCTCCCAGCAACAGGCCGATGCACGTTCAGTCATGACAGGTCGCGTCACCGATGCCTATACCAATATTCAAACTGTAAAACTTTTTGCTCATGCTGGCCGTGAAAGCCAATATGCCAAAGAGTCGATGCAGGAGTTCATGGTCACTGTGTATAAACAAATGCGTCTGGGTGTGAAATACCAGATCAGTATTCGTTTACTCAGTGCGTTCCTGTTTATTAGTGTGATTGGAACATCTGTCTGGCTGTGGACACAAGGTCAAGCAGCAATTGGGGTTATTGCTGCGACTACGGCGATGGTACTCAAGCTGGATAGTCTAGCCGAATTTATCATGTGGCATATTACCATGCTGTTTGAAAATGTCGGTACCATTCAGGATGGTATGAAAACACTGGGCAAACCGATCCAGATTCAGGACAAGGAAAATGCCACTGAATTAAAAGTACAGCACGGCGAGATTCGTTTTGAAGATATCAGTTTTGCTTATAATCAGAAAAATGTGATTGACCATTTTAACCTGACCATCAAACCGGGTGAGAAAATTGGGATTGTTGGTCGTTCTGGTGCCGGAAAATCAACGCTGATTCAACTCCTCTTGCACTTCTATAACATCAACCAAGGTCGTATTTTGATTGATGGACAAAATATTCATGATGTAACCCAAGATAGTTTACGTGCCAATATTGCCTTAGTGACACAAGATACCTCTCTGCTACATCGTACCGTTGCCGAAAATATTAAATATGGTCGTCCAAATGCGACTGAAGCTGAAATTCAACAGGCTGTCAGAAAGGCCAAGGCAGAAGAGTTTATTCCGCAGCTAACCGATATGAAAGGCCGTGTTGGATTTGATGCTTACGTGGGTGAACGTGGTGTAAAACTGTCTGGCGGACAACGCCAACGTATTGCAATTTCACGGGTTTTCCTAAAAGATGCACCCATTTTAATATTAGATGAAGCGACCAGTGCCCTTGACTCTGAGGTCGAAGCGGCGATTCAAAGCAGTTTAAATGACTTGATGGTTGGCAAAACGGTCATTGCAATTGCCCACCGTTTATCTACTATTGCACAAATGGATCGTCTCATTGTGCTTGATCAAGGCAGAATCGCTGAGCAAGGCACACATGAACAACTTATTGCTCAGGATGGTTTATATGCTCAACTGTGGAAACGCCAGACAGGCGGTTTTCTGGTTGAACAACGGGTAACGCAGGACACAGAATAATGTTGTATTTAGAAGACCTTAATATCGGTGATCGTTTCATCAGCCGTGAATATGAAATGACACTTGAAGAAGTAAAACAATTTGCCAATCAATACGACCCACAACCCTTTCATACTGATGAGCAAGCTGCTGCTGAACATCCTATTTTTCAAGGCTTGGCAGCGAGCGGATGGCACACCTCTGCCGTGACCATGCGCCTTTGGACTGAATGTTTTACAGTGGCAGGTGGCTTGTTGGGAACCGAGTCCAGCTTACGTTGGCCACGACCGACACGTGCGGGCGATAAAATTCATGTTGAAGTCGAAATTACGGCAATTGTTCCGTCTAAAACAAAACCTGACCGCGGTATCGTCAGCTACGTAACCCAAGCTTTGAACCAGCATGGTGATGTGCTATTAATATCTACAACCAAAATTTTGGTATTTAGAAGAGCGGCTTAAGGCTCGGACATTCAGTGACTGTTTTGTCCAACAATTTTTAAGATTGATTATTTTATTTCATGTAAAGATGTTTAAGACTTCAAAGTTTAAAAGATATTGGCAAAATTGATGAGCGCCACGGAAAGCACATGAAAACAAGCACAACTCGTCAAGATCAAGGAATACCAGGCGTCTATGGCTTATTGCTATTAGATGTGGTTTCTCGCTGGGGATATAGTGACGAAACCTTATTTGCTCCATTTCATTTAACGAGTGAACAACTGGCTGATCCGAATTATCGAATTCCAACGCCGATTGCCAATGAATTGGTGAAGCATTCTTTGCGCCTTACTGGTGAAAGTACATTAGGTTTTCACCTCGGTACGCAAATGCGAATTTCCATTCATGGTTTTATCGGCTATGCCATTATGACGGCGCATGACATTACCGATGCAATTGCATTGGCAAGCCGCTTTATTCAATTACGTCTGCCTTTTTTACAGCTTTATTTTTCGACCTTTGGCCCTAAGGCGACCTTACAACTGCAATGTGATATTGAAGTTGAGCCTTTACGCACCGAAATTATTTTAGGTTTGACCATTGGCATCATGACCATGGCAAGAGCCTTAACTGGAATAGAAGATTTAAGCGGTGAAGTGGATCTGGATTTCCCAGAACCAGTAGGCTTTGACAAATATAGAGATAAACTCAGTAGCAGCATTCGTTTTAACCAACCGCATTTAATCTCAAGCTTTGATAAAAAGTATTTGGGTTTGAAAATGGTCAATGCCGATCCGATTGCCAGTCAGATTGCCATTAATCAATGTGAAACTGAACTGTCAGCACTTGGCGAACGTCGTCGTTTAGCGATGCGTGTCCGTGACATTCTGACCAATTCAGAACAGCATTACCTCAGTATTGAAAGTGTGGCTGAACGCCTGCACATGTCCGACCGCACTTTAAAGCGTCAGTTGGCAGCAGAAGGAACTTCTTTTTCGACCTTAGTAGATGAAGTTCGTTATCGTCATGCCACCTCCCTGCTTTCCCGAACGGATTATAGTCTGGAACAGATTGCAGATGAGCTTGGCTATTCTGATGTCGCGAATTTTAGCCGTGCCTTTAAGCGCTGGAGTGGCCGTAGTCCAAGTAACTGGCGTAAAGATCCTTACTTATAAGATCTTCTATACCGAAAGCTTTTGTTTTTATTGAAAAGCATGTATAAACCAAATAAAAATGATACGACAGATTGTTAAGGAGTTGTCATGAATCATCCAGCAGAATTGAAATATGCACGCACGCATGAATGGGTAAGAATCGAGGGTGACCTCGTTGTAACAGGCATTACTGACCATGCACAAGATGAGTTGGGTGATTTGGTTTATGTGGAAACCCCAGAAGTGGGCAGCCATGTAACCGCAACTGAACAGTCAGGTATTGTAGAGTCTGTAAAAACAGCATCAGATATTCATGCCCCTGTTTCAGGCACAGTCGTTGAAGTGAATACTGATCTTGAAGATGATCCAGATTTCGTGAATGATGAACCGTATGGCAAAGGCTGGATTTACAAGATCAAACCCGACAATATGGCGGATGTCGAAAAATTACTTTCAAATAGTGAATACGAATCAGGTTTATAATTTTATAAATCTCGATAAAAAGCCCAGTACATTTACTGGGCTTTTTTTGTTTTTGAGACTATTACATTCATTAAGCAACGTAATCTACAGGAATGCCATCCACCTCTGAAACCAGATTTTCAAAAGAGAAAATTTCATCAAGTTGAGCCTGAGTCAGTAAACCTCGCTCTAAAACTACATCCTGAATGGTTTTATTCTCAGCAATACATTGCTTACCAATTTCATCACAGAGCGCATGACCCAATAATGGATCAAGTAAGGTAATAATTCCAACACTACGCATCACTGCATCATGACAAGCCTGTTCATGCGCCTTGATCCCACGCACGCATTTCTCATCCAGACTTTGCATAGCATGCGTTAATAACTCAATTGATTCGTTTAATGAAATTGCAATCACAGGTTCCATCACATTCAGCTGTAACTGCCCTGCTTCAGCAGCAAAAGTAATCGTAAGATCATTACCAATTACTTTAAATGCAATCTGATTTACGACCTCAGGAATGACTGGATTGACTTTTGCTGGCATGATTGAAGAACCCGCCTGTAGCTCAGGCAATTGAATTTCACCTAAACCCGTACGTGGCCCAGAACTTAGCAGACGTAAGTCATTACTGATTTTTGAAAGCTTGCATGCCAGACGTTTTAACGCACTTGATAAGATAATAAAGACACCACAATCACTGGTTGCTTCGACATAGTCTTCTGCCCCCACCAGTTTTAAGCCTGTAATCTCCTTTAAGCAAGAGACCACTTTCGCTGCATAACCTTTGGGTGTATTCACCCCTGTACCAATCGCAGTCGCCCCCAGATTCACTTCGAGTAATAATTCACGGGTACGCTTAATCAATCGCAAGTCTTCTTTTAATAGAGTTGCAAAGGCACGAAACTCTTGCCCAAGTGTCATGGGTACGGCATCTTGTAATTGGGTGCGCCCCATTTTTAAGACATAGCGGAATTCAACTGCTTTATTTTCAAATGAAGTAATCAATTTATCCATTTGCACAAACAAGGGATCCAGTGAGCAGTAAGTCGATAGTCGAATTGCTGTTGGATAAACATCATTGGTCGATTGGGATTTATTGACATGATCATTGGGATGGATGACATCATATTGGCCTTTTTGATGACCTAATGACTCAAGTGCAATATTGGCAATGACTTCATTGCTATTCATATTAATCGAAGTCCCGGCACCACCCTGATAGATATCGATCGGGAAAGAATCCTGCCATGTTTCTGTTTCTGTAATTAAGGCATCACAGGCATGCTGAATCACTAGACTTTGAGTTTCGGTTAATTTTCCAAAACTTAAATTGGTTTGTGCCGAGGCTTTTTTAACTTGCGCCAATGCACGGATAAAATAGCCATTTTGTCCAACCTTTTGCGACGAAATTTTAAAATTCTCAATTGCGCGTAAAGTATGGATTCCATAATAACAATCTGCTGGAACTTCTTTTGCACCCAGCAAATCATGCTCTATTCTTATTGTTGCCGCTTGAACCGTATTCACTTCCATTTCTCTCAGAGAATGCACCCTTATAGTGCAATGAATTAATATGAAAGATTTCAAGCTACTTTTCATTAGCAAAACTGCTTAACCTGATATTTTTTTATTAAGGACTTTCTCTAAAATGATGCGCTTGTAACATCATGTGTCAAAATTTTTGCTCACTTTTTAACAGTTAAAATTTAATCTACAACTGTAGTTTTTCTATTTTGTAACTTTTGAAAACA
This sequence comes from Acinetobacter sp. YK3, assembly GCF_001729365.1. Lineage (NCBI taxonomy): Bacteria > Pseudomonadati > Pseudomonadota > Gammaproteobacteria > Moraxellales > Moraxellaceae > Acinetobacter > Acinetobacter sp. YK3. Next base: position 100 of record NZ_LZPJ01000012.1, on the reverse strand, counting down.
TTTAGGTTGAATTTCAATCAAAACAAAAAACTTTTTTGGAGAAAAAAAAGTCACTTTTTCGAATAAAAAAATTAAGATTCATACACTTATTTATTTTTAC
>NZ_LZPJ01000011.1:0-11907 GCF_001729365.1 Acinetobacter sp. YK3 | reverse complement strand
AGTGTTAATATATAATGATTGCAATCTCCTGATATGATTTTATTTTACTCAGTTAAGTTGGGCTGGAAATATAAATAATTATTAATAATCAAAATATTATATCGCTATTGGTTTAAGCTATAATTTAAATCATTTTTCATGTGAATGGATGAGGTAGGTATATAATAAAATTAAATGAATTGCTTAAAGTTAAATCGCATAGAATCTGTCCTTAATTCGGGTAAGGTGTTTACCCATAAAAAAAACTTATCAGGCTAAGGATTGCTTTAAATGCTGACTTTTTTAGGTATCAGCATGATCATGTGTTTCATGTATTTGATCATGTCAAAACGTCTCAGTGCATTGGTTGCATTAATTTTAATCCCTTTTATCTTCGCTATTATTGCCTGGGGCTTAGGCTTCTATTTTGAAAGTCTGAGCCATATCCAGTTGGCTGAGCTTGGCAATACCATGTTGGATGGTATTAAGAAGCTTGCTCCAACAGGCGTGATGTTGCTTTTTGCAATCCTATATTTTGCTTTAATGATTGACTCGGGCTTATTTGACCCGTCGGTTAGATGGATTTTAAAGAAAGTTAAAGGTGATCCATTAAAGATTACGCTAGGAACTGTCTTTTTAACCCTGCTTGTTTCTCTGGATGGTGATGGTTCAACCACGTACATGATCTGTGTGGCCGCAATGATGCCGTTATACAAACGTGTCGGGATGAACCCACTGATTATGACCTGTTTAATGTTGCTCTGTAGTGGTGTGATGAACCTTACGCCGTGGGGAGGCCCAACAGCGCGTGCAGCGAGTGCTCTTCAGGTCGACGCCAGTGAAGTCTTTATTCCAATGATTCCTTCGATGGTGATTGCTGCTGCATGGTTATTCTTCCTTGCTTATCTATACGGTAAATATGAGCGTAAACGTCTAGGCGTGATTGAACTGGTTGATATCAGCCATGCTGACGATATTTCTATTTCGAAAGATCCAGAAGCGCAACGCCCTCATTTACGCTGGTTTAACGGTATTCTTACGCTGGTATTAATGGCTTCTTTGGTGAAAGGGATTTTACCAATGTCGATCCTATTTATGCTGGGCTTCTGTATTGCATTGGTGGTGAACTATCCATGCGTCAATATGCAGAAAAAACGGATTGCCATGCATGCGGATAGCGTATTGGCTGTTGTGGGCGTAATCTTTGCTGCGGGTGTTTTCACAGGTATTCTATCGGGCACAGGCATGGTTGAAGCGATGTCTAAGGGCTTCGTTGCTGTTATTCCACCAAGCTTAGGGCCTTATCTGGCACCAATTACTGGTGTTCTGAGCATGCCTTTAACATTCTTCATGTCGAACGATGCTTTCTATTTTGGTGTTTTACCAATTTTGGCTGAAGCTGCATCACATTATGGGATTGCGCCTGTTGAAATTGCGCGCGCATCGATTATTGGCCAGCCGATCCATTTATTATCACCATTGGTTCCTTCAACCTACTTACTCTGTGGTTTGGCTGCGGTAGAAATGGGTGATCACCAGAAATTTACTTTGAAATGGGCATTTATTACCTGTTGTGTACTCATGGGTAGTGCTTTGATATTTGGTGTTTTTCCATTTTATAATCTGTAATTCTGATTATTCATGTGCTTTTATATCGAAATATAAAAGCACATCATTTGATTTGAATCCCTGTTTATTTATTTTTTGCTTGGAATATAGCGAAATAGGTTTCTTTTTATTTTTTTGAGATGGTTAGGAAGATAACATTGGGGATGAAAAGGTTATTCGTCACAATGATGAGTCTTGCAGCAAGTTCTGCATTTGAAGCGCTAAAAAACCGAGATGTATGTATGGAAAGTGAACAGTAATAGTTCATTTGTTGGCATTAAAGGCGAAGAAAAATTAACCGAACATTGAAGTACTGTTTATTTAGTAGAATGGGCCTTTTATGCAGATGGCGATAAAACAGACTGGTAGCAGCGTAATCGTTTTATCGGTTTGAAAGATGACCGTTTAGGTACAGTGAAAGTAGGTAAACATAATACCCCGCTAAAAGATTTATCCAGTCCAGTCGATAGTTTTAATAACTATATCAGTAATAAAGCCGATATCACGGGAATCTGGCATTAAAACCTTATATCAAACTTCTAAAGTTACTGATAAAAAAGGAAATGATGAAGCAGCAGTTGATATCGATGATTCGCAAGGCTGGTTAATTGGTGCTGAGTATAAGTTGCCAAATCAGTCAAAATGGGCAGTCAAGGCTCAATATAGCCAGAACTCAACCATTTTTAAAAATGGTGCGGCTGATTTCGATGCCAAGCAAATACTTGTTGGTACGGATTATTCGCTCAATGAACAAGTGAAAGTCTATGGTTATGGTGGATGTTCAACTTTTGATCAGACAAATGCTAAAGATAAGCAACCTGTGGTAGGTAGTGGTTTTTAATTTAAATTATAAAAAAATCAAAAAGTTAAGATGAACAAATAGAGGTGATTGACTCTATTTGTTCAGTGAGCTGGAAGATCATTTCCAATCAAGACGTGGTTGAGTAGCGTTTGCAAATTTGTGCAGAATAAATAATAAAAATTCATAATTTTTACATTTTAGTCCTGTATGGTGGGGCTAGAAATCTGTCAGGGATAGTATAGTATAGTATGGATAGCAACGGAAAATGATTTTTAAAGACTCAAATATTGCTTTGTTTAACAGTATCAATACTTTTGCTAAGGATTATGCTGTTTTAGATAAGATCGCAATTTTTCTAGCGGAAGATCTGAATACGGTTTTCATCAGTTTTCTGGTTTTATTAGTCGTGATCCAGTGGAAAACATACGGTCTTCTGTTTGCAAAAACCTTATTTATCGTTCTGTTTTCACTGGTTATAAGTGACCTCATCGAATTCTTTTATCATCATCCTCGACCATTCCAGTTGCATTTGGGCGACAAATTGATTGGTCATGGCGCTTCATCCTCTTTTCCAAGTCAGCATACCTTAACCATCGTGATTATTGCCTTTTCTTATTTATTGGCTGGATTTAAAAAGATTGGATTATTGGGCTTGGTACTGAGTCTGGTGGTGGGTGTATCCAGAGTTTTTGTGGGTGTACATTTTCCTTTCGATATCGTTGGTTCATTCATCATTGGATTTATATTGGTTGTTGCAACCAACTATGTTTTAAAAGAAATGACGTTAAGACTAAGAAGAATCCGACCAATCCGTGTGATCGATTAGTTTTGAGATACACCTAAAGAAAAACGGAGCAGATGCTCCGTTTTTTTATGACTTATTTGGCTGGCTGGATATCCAGTTCAAAGGTCCATGTGGTGGCACTTGAGGCGTTGCTAGGGTCTGCATATTTGACATCTGTGAGATGTAGACGAGCGTAGCTGTTGCCTTTATTTCCTCGAATGATTGTTGCACCTTCAGGATTCGCTTTTAGCATATGGGCTGCTTGTAGACCATCTGCTTGAGCTGCACTTAAGGTTGGATAATAGTTGTACCAGCCATAAGTGAGTTTTTGAGGGTATGTTCCCTTAAAGGTTGGATTCAAAATGGAGGTAATACTGTTAGAACCCCATTTAATATTGGTTGTAGAAACGGCTGCTTTTAAATCAGCTTCTGTAGAGACATAAGCATTGCTATCTTTAAACTTATCAATTATTGGTTTACCGTCGACAGAATAGAATCCTGCTGGTTGTGAGGCAACCATACTGCCTATACCTTGATTGAGTTGAACATTGTAGCGATTAAATGCGAGTTGCCATTGTCCTGTTGCATTTTTATTGGTGGTGCCTGTGATCAGATCAACATAGTTCCAGCCTTGAGTCGCATCAATTGTTAGGGTTTTTACGTCATGAGGAAGTTGCGTATTGATATAACGAATTGAAATATAACCTGAGGTGGTGCCTTGATAATAATTATAAATTTGCACTGCAAATACAGGTTTCTCATAGCTTCCAATTGCTGTTGCAGCGCTTGAATCGGTCGTGACCAAGAATGTTTTAAAGTTTGGTGACATACGATGATCACCGAAGAGATCATATTCAAAGAAGCTATTGCTGCCCGATGACGTGTCCATGAATGCATTGCTATAAGCATCTACGCTCCAGGCTTGAGCTGGTAAACTGCCGCCTTGTGTTGCATCCAGTTCTTTGGATAGATTTGCCCATGTTGCATCAAATGGTGAATAAAGTGCACCGCCATTGCCTGAACCGCTTACACCACTGTTGGTAAATAAGAGTGGGGTACGTGTGCCCATCGCAAATTTGAGATCCCAATCGGTTGTCGTACATGAAATTTCAGCTTGCGTGTCGATATCATAACAATAAGCGCTATTTGCACTAGGTGTAATGCTCCATTGTTTACCTTTTACTGTAAATAGATCCGTATTGGTCGCAGGCGGATTGCTGGTTCCACTGTTATCTGATGATCCACCACCACCGCCACAAGCGATCAGAAGGGTGCTTAAGGTGCTTAAAGCAAATAACTTGGCTAAATTAAGATGAGACATTGGTATTGATCCTATGAAGATTATTTCAGATTGCTGTTCCAGTTAAAGCGAAGCCCCATGTAGGTATATCGACCGGCAATCGGGCGATAATCTACTGCGCTAGAAAAATCACGTTGTTCATTGAAAATATTGTCGATACCCGCAAAAGCACTGATATATCTGTTGATGCGATAATCTACCTGCGAGTCGAAGGTTACCCAGCTTGGCGACTGTTGTTGATTGGCACTATCGCCGTATTCATCGCTTTGGTAACGGCCGCGTAAGGTCAAATCAAGTTGATCATTCAAGGCATAATCGGCACCTAAACGTGCAATATGTTTAGGGCGGCGTGTTAATAGGGTATTGGTGGTTTTATCTTTTGCTTCGGTATAGGTATACGCACCATTCACCGAGAAATAAGGTGTCAGCTTCCATTTGGCAGATGTTTCAATTCCTTTGGTCTCCGCCTTGGCGACGTTGCTGTAGCTGTATTGAGTGATGCCATTTACTGTCGTGGCATTATCAAAATCGGTTTGGATCAGGTCTTGAATATCATTCCAGAACAGGTTGATATCTGCATTCCAATGATCATTTTGAACCAGACTTAATCCCAATTGATAACTGTCCGATGACTCTGGTTTTAAGTTGGGATTGCCAATGACGATATAGCCTAAGTGACTATGATCAAAAGAATAAAAACGTTCTTTTAAGTTAGGTACGCGATAGCCTTGACCATAACTCAGGCGTAGATCGGCGAGCAGATCATTCTGGTCGTAAAAACGATATTTGCTACTGAGTTTAAAGGCATTGTGATCGCCAAAATCATCATCATTCTGGAAACGCCAGCCGATCACAGCATCAAGGTTTTGTACGAGATTAAAGTCATTTTGGACATAAAACTCATGACGATCCCGCTTTACCGAACCGCCTTGCATCTCAAATTTACCGTTATTGCTTTGCTCTAACTTTTCTTCATGCCAGTCATAGCCCAACTGCCAGTTTTGCTTGTTCCATTTGGGGAGTGTCAGTTGCGAGCTGAAATGATTATTTTCCTGATTTGAGTGTCGTAAAGCAGAAAGGTATCCATCTAAAGTTTGGGTAGAAGTTGAGTCATAGGTTTCATGGACAGCTTTTAAATCGATTTTGCTGTTTTTGATAAAATTAAACTGTGAACCCGCACTGAAACGTTGGCGTTCAATATCTTCAAGTTTGTATTGTTTTAAATAAAATGGCGGAACGAAATTTAGACTTCGCTGGTGATCTTTTTCTTTATATTCATTGAAATCTGCCCACAACATAAATTGGTCTGAAGGCTGCCATGCACCATAAAATGCATATTGCTGACGCTTTTGTTCATCACCTTGTTGAGGATAATCGTTCGGGTTAACTGCAAAGCCATCGCTACTAAACTGATCTGCGATGATGCGACCTTTTAAAGTGGCATTTGCCGCTTCAATACTGATTTTTTGATGGTGATTATTGATCGATGTATTTTTACCGTCTGCATTTTGTTTGCCATAAGAGCCAATATCGACTTGTCCTGAAATGGCAACACCGTCTTGAACTTTTTTAGTGATGATATTGATCACACCACCCATTGCAGATGAGCCATATTGTGCCGAAGCTGCACCTTTAATAACTTCAATATGTTCAATGCCACCAATTAAATATTGATCTAAATCAACAGTAGAACTGGTACTGGCAGCAAGTGGTAGGCCATCAATCAGAATCAGCACCTGATCGCTACTCAGACCTTGTAATGAAATTTCATAACCTGATTTGCCATGAATTTCTCTTAACAAGATGCCTGAAATATTTTCCAAAGCATCTTTTAAGGTAATGGCATTGGTTCTTCTTAATTCTTCTTCATCAATAATTTCAGTTCGAATCGGACTATCAATTAATTTTTTTTCTGAACGTGTGCCAGTTACCACAATGGTATCGAGAACATGCAGAGGTGTTTTAGTAACTGCATAAGTTGATTGCACGGCTGCATACGCAGAAGGAGAAATCAAACCTGCTGCTAAAAGAGAAGCAAATAAAACTTTAGGTTTAGAACAGAATTGAGGAGAGAGTATATTCACAATAGTTAATCGCAATGAAAATTATTCCATAAATTAAATGGTAATCATTCTCACAATAATTTACAATGCTTTACAGGTTTATTTCAAAAAGATACAAGCGGCTGAACTAGGGAAAGTTGCTTTATTTAATTGATTCAGTAATTTAGCGTCGAGTTGAGATTTTTATATGAAGCTTAAGTTGTCTTATGTTTTTGTAACTGCACTAATGATGGGGATCAGTAGTGTAAATGCTGCACAACAGCCAGTAAAATTGGCGGATGCTTTACAACAGCAATCTTTGCATGAAAATTTGACACAAGAACAAGCGCGTCAGGCTATCCTGAAAATGGCAGGGGAATACAAAGTAGATTTTCGCTTTGAAGAGCTTTATTCACTCAAACCAGACTATAAAGTTAAAAAAGATGACTTATCGAGTGGTTATGAAACTGTTGTGGTTTTAGAAAATACCCCGAATAAAGTGTCGTTACAGCATATTCTGGTTGCAGAGGGGCACGTGGTGAAGCACTGGCGTCAGGACTGGGAATATGAACCGACCAAGATGTGGAGTTATATTGGGGATTATCGCTGGAAAAGTATTGATTTAAAGCCAGAACAGAGCAAAGGTAAATGGCTGCAAACGGTATGGCAAGTCGATGATTCCCCTCGTTATGCAGGCTTGGGTGCGTGGACCAAAGACAATGGTGCAGTGGAATGGGTATCCAATGAAACCTACCGCCCGTTACCACGCCGTGAGCATACCACGCGTAATGATTATGACGTGATTATCGGGATCAATCGCCATGCCTTCACTGCAACAGGCTGGGTGCATGAGCAAGATAATATTAAATTTGATACCAAAACCAATACAGCACTTGCTCGCGAGCTAGGGGTTAACCAGTACAACAAAGTTGAAGGCTATGATTTCAAGGCTGCTTATGATTACTGGAAGAAGAATGCGACTTACTGGAGCGCAGTCAGAGATGCATGGGCGAATGCATTTAACCAGAATCAAATCGTGGCATTAAAATTTGCAGGAAAAAATGAGAAATCTCATTTTAGTTATTTTAATGATCAGGCAAAGTCGGTAGCTGGAAAAACTGTAAAAGCAGAACAACTGCAAACTCAGGCGAAAACCTTACTTAACCAGCAGCTTGTGGAAGGCAAGATTAATTAAAAAGGCTATGCGCTCAGCGGGACTCGAACCCACGTCGGTCGCTTAGGAGGCAACTGCTCTATCCAGTTAAGCTATAAGCGCATAATTTTATGATTATAAACAAAAAAGTGATTGCAGAAGCAATCACTTTTTAAGGAAACCGATCAACTGTTAATTCTCAGTTTTACGATTTAAAAACTTATAAAAAATAAACATGGCGACGATCCAGATCGGAATCATAAGCACTGATTCTTTAAAGCCTTGCTGCCACATGATATACAGCACAACGCCAATAAACGCCAAAACCAGATAGTTACTAAATGGAGACCATAATGCTGGATACGATGTTTTGATTTGCGCTGTTTTGATATGACGACGATATTTTAAATGCGTCAAGCTGATCATGGCCCAGTTTAAAACCAGCGCGCCAACAACAACATACATCAAATGACCTAAGGCATCTTCTGGTACAAAATAGTTAAGTAACACACAGCCAAAGATTAGGAATGCAGAGAGCAGTACCGCTGGAACAGGGACACCTTGCTTATTGGTTTTGGTAAAGATTTTTGGTGCATTACCTTGTTGAGCTAAACCAAATACCATACGACTATTGGCATACATACCGCTGTTATATACAGATAATGCCGCTGTCAGGATAATAAAGTTCAGTAAATGTGCTGCCCAACCAATTCCCATTTGACTGAAAATCATCACGAATGGACTCTTATCCAAGCCGCCAAGATCGAGCTGGTTCCAAGGCACAAGTGATAAGAGAATGGCAAGCGAACCGACATAGAATACCAAAATACGAATGACCACTTGGTTAATCGCTTTAGGAATAGTGGTCTTCGGATCCTTGGCTTCTGCTGCGGCCATACCAATCAGCTCAATTCCGCCAAAGGCAAACATCAAGAAAGCCAGCATATAGAACAAGCCTTCAAAGCCATGCGGAAAAAAGCCGCCCTGTGACCAAAGGTTGCTAAATGAAGCGGTTGAGTTTGCATCAGCAGTGAAGAGAAGGAATAAACCAAACAAGATCATGGCAACTACAGCCGTCACCTTGATGATCGCTAACCAGAACTCTGATTCACCATAGAATTTAACATTGGTCAGGTTGACTGCCGTAATCACGACAAAGAAGAATAATACAGACTGCCAAGCGGGAATTTGCGGCCACCAGTAATTAATATATTTACCTACTGCCGTTAGCTCAGTCATTGCCACAAGGATGTAGAGCACCCAATAGTTCCAGCCCGTAATAAAGCCTGGAAATTTACCCCAATACTTATAAGCAAAATGGCTAAATGAACCTGCAACAGGTTCTTCAACAATCATTTCACCTAAATGACGCATGATTAGAAAAACAATCAAGCCGCCAATCGCATACCCCAAAATAATAGATGGTCCAGCAGACTGGATAATTTGCGCAGAACCTAAAAATAAGCCCGTACCAATAGCCCCACCCATCGCGATGAGTTGGATATGGCGGTTTTTTAGTCCACGCTGAAGTTGAGAAGAATCGTTGTTCAAAGGACTGAGCTCGACGAGGAATTAACTGGATTATTCTAATAGATTGATCGATTTTCGCCTAGTAAAAGTACAGCATTGCCATGACTGGAAAGTTGTTTTTAAAAGTTATTTAAAATCCTATATTTAAGTGAATATTTAAATGAAATTTGCTTTATATTTGTACAGCTAAATCATATTCTTGTTTTTCCCGACGGATGGATTCGCATTTTTGCCATTGTGTAAGTGATGAAAAATACTCAATATAATGCACAGATTTTATGCATGACGACTAACTCTGGCACCATTGGTCGTATGGTATTTTTGACTGCCGTGCAGTAGCTTTAGACGAATAACCCTCTGCACCAAGAACATGATAAAAGGAAGAATTGACATGAGCTCAGTACCGCAAATCAAAGTCGCTGCAACTTATATGCGTGGTGGCACAAGTAAAGGGGTATTTTTCAAACTGGATGATTTACCCGAAGCGGCACAAGTAGCAGGCAAGGCACGTGATCAACTTCTTTTACGCGTAATTGGCAGTCCAGATCCTTACGGTAAGCAGATTGACGGAATGGGCGGTGCAACCTCAAGTACCAGTAAAACTGTGATTCTGGCTAAAAGTTCAGAGCCCGAACACGATGTTGATTATCTATTTGGACAAGTATCGATTGATCAGCGATTTGTTGACTGGAGCGGCAACTGCGGAAACTTAACCGCAGCTGTGGGGGCATTTGCGATTTCAAATGGATTGGTTGATGCCGAACGTATTCCTGAAAATGGAATTTGTACAGTACGAATCTGGCAGAAGAATATTCAAAAAACTATTATTGCACATGTCCCTGTGACTAACGGTCAAGTTCAGGAAACAGGTGATTTTGAGCTAGATGGAGTGACTTTTCCCGCAGCGGAAGTTCAGATTGAATTCTTAGATCCTGCTGATGATGGTGAAGAAGGCGGTGATATGTTCCCGACAGGAAATATTGTGGATCAATTGGTTGTTCCGGAGGTTGGTACTTTTGAGGCGACATTTATTAATGCAGGGATTCCAACGATTTTCCTGAATGCCGAAGACATCGGTTATCAAGGGACAGAATTACAAGAGCACATTAACAGCGATGCGGCTGCTTTAGCACGTTTTGAGAAAATCCGTGCGTATGGCGCGGTACACATGGGCTTAATCAAAGACATTTCAGAAGCAGCAGCACGTCAACATACCCCTAAAATTGCTTTTGTATCAAAACCAAAAACTTATACCTCGTCGAGTGGCAAAGCGGTTGAGAGCGGTGATGTGGATTTATTGGTTCGTGCTTTGTCGATGGGCAAGTTACATCATGCCATGATGGGAACCGCCGCTGTGGCAATTGGTACTGCGGCAGCAATTCCGGGGACGCTTGTGAATTTGGCTGCTGGAGGTGGAGAACGTGAGGCCGTTCGTTTTGGACATCCATCGGGCACATTGCGTGTGGGTGCTCAAGCCGAATTGATTGATGGCAAATGGTCTGTGAAAAAAGCCATTATGAGCCGTAGCGCACGTGTATTGATGGAAGGCTGGGTGCGAGTACCAGGGGATACTTTCTAAGCATTGCTTGGAATGATGCGATAAGGCCTTCATTTGAAGGCTTTATTATTTGGAATGGATTAAAAATACAAATGCAATTTCTTCAAATAAATAGTGTTATGATGTCGCCATTCTGGCAAGTTTTGTCATTTTCCTTCCATTAAGATTTCCCGAGGCAATTGTGTCATCTATTTCTCAAGTTAATGCGGATGTTTTAAAACAAGCTCAACAACGTATTCAACAGGATTTATTGACAGCATTGGCTGCATTTTCGATTCCAGAACCTTTAAAAGCAGCTGTTCATCATGCAGTTATGCTCGGTGGAAAGCGTGTTCGTCCAGCATTATGTTATGCAGCAGCTTCATTACAACCGAATCAAAATTTTGCAGCAGCCCGCCGTGCAGCAGTTGCGGTTGAGCTGATCCATTGTTATTCATTGGCCCATGATGATTTGCCATGTATGGACAATGATTTACTGCGTCGTGGACAGCCGACTTGCCATGTGGCCTTTGGTGAAGATACAGCATTGCTGGCTGGTGATATTTTACAGTCGATGGCCTTTGAAATCTTGGGAAGTCGTTTATTCGACGAACAAGGACAGGGGACTGAGGCTGCGATTGTCTTGAAGCAGGTACAAATCTTAGCAACCGCCAGTTCAAAAATGGTGTGCGGACAAGTCCTTGATTTGCAAGCCGAAGGTGCGGGTAAACAAGTTGATCAGGCGGAATTGGAAAATATTCACCGTAATAAAACGGGTGCATTGATTCAAGCAGCGATCATGATGGGGGCTGTAACCATCTTTACTGGTACGGATCAGGCGATTCCTAAATTACGTCAATTTGGGCAAAGTATTGGTCTGGCTTTTCAGGTGCAAGATGACATTCTGGATATTACCGCCAGCACAGAAACTTTGGGCAAAACAGCGGGTAAAGATGAGCAAGTGCAGAAGTCGACCTATCCTGCTTTAATGGGGCTGGAACAGGCACAAGCTTATGCGCAAAACCTGCATGATCAAGCCTTTGAAGCCTTAGCGTATTTTGGTGAAGATGCCAAAGAACTCGTCGACATTTCAAAGTTCTTGCTGGCACGTAAAAGTTAAAAGCCAGACAGTTTTTCTTAAATAATTAATGTTATAAAAGACCATCTTGTAT
>NZ_LZPJ01000010.1:0-10423 GCF_001729365.1 Acinetobacter sp. YK3 | reverse complement strand
AATAGACAAATTTGTCTATTTTGTATAAAATGCGGAAAATTTGAGTAAATATTTTATAAAAAATATGTTGAGTAATATATTTCAAGCCTTGGAAAGTTTAGGCCTCACAGCACAGAAACGTGCGATCCATATTCAATTTTCGAATCAAAATTTAAATTCCCAAGTCTTCCTGCAACGTATCGATGGCCAGCATGAATTAAACGCTGGCTTTAAGGCAGAGCTGATCTGTTTATCGACCAATGCCACCATTCCACTCAAACAATTTATTGGCAGCCAAGCCGCAATTGACACCGTTACCGATCAAGGTCAACTGAGCCGTGTCACGGGGGTTATTACTCAAGCCTTACAAGGCCAGTCTGACGGTAGCTTAACTCTCTATAAACTGACACTCGAAGACCCAACTGCACTGTGGAAACAACGCCGTAACAGCCGTGTATTTATGAATAAAAGCGTGCGTGATGTGGTGGAAATTGTCTTTAAAGAATGGCAACAAAAAAGTCCCTTATTTGCATCGAGCTTGACACTTGATTTAAGCGGACTCAGTCAGGACTATGATGTCCGTCCATTTATCATGCAATCCAATGAAAGCGACTATGACTTTCTCACCCGTCTGATGCGTAGCGAAGGGATTAACTGGCTGGTCGACGAATCAAAGCTGAAAGTCGGTAGTGCCAGCGAACAGATTCAGGCCCAGAAACTTCGTTTAATTGATGACAATAGCCAGTATCAGGCCTTAGAGCGTCGCCATATTCGCTACCACCGCAGTAGTGCCACTGAACAATACGACAGCATGACCAGTCTGGTCGGGCAACGCTCATTACAACCGAGTGCGGTGCATGTACAACGCTGGCAAGCCGATGCACTGGAACAGGAAGAAGGTGCAGGCAGTGTACAAAGCACCCACAAACATAGTGAACAACATGACAATGCCAGCCTTGGTTTAGAACAGGCATGGCACTTCTCACCCGCCTGGATGCAAGACCTGAATGGGGAAGATGGCGCAACTCAATCTGGCAATACACAAATTGAAAAGCTCAATCAAAACTTGGGTCAATACTACGACCAACAATCCAAACAGTTCGTGGCGAATACTACCGTGCGAGATACTCATGTCGGTTACTGGTTTGAACTGGCAGAACACCCTGAAATCGACCAGCACAGTGGCGTAGACAAAGAATTTCTGATCACAGGCAAACAGTTTTATAACCAGAACAACTTGCCCAAAGATCTACAGCAGCAGATTAATCAACTCTTAGCACAAAGTCATTGGCAGCTCACCCAACAAAGCAACACAGCAGAACGCCAAGCCAACCAGTTAATCCTGCAACGCCGCAACATCAAAACGGTTCCTGAATACAATCCATTACAACACCGCCCAGCAGCTTCTCCACAACGCGCCAAAGTGGTGGGTCCAAGTGGCGAAGAAATTCATGTTGATGAATGGGGACGGATTAAAGTCCGCTTCTTGTTTACCCGCAATGAAGATCACAGCCATGATGGTGGTGCAGGTGCCAATGACAACGACACCGATTCAGCTTGGGTTGATGTTCTGACGCCTTGGGCAGGAGAAGGCTATGGAGCCCGCTTTCTGCCACGTATCAATGAAATCGTGGTGATTGACTTCTTTGATGGCAACATTGACCGTCCGTTTGTGGTGGGGCGCATTCACGAAGCACAACGCAGCCCGACCAAATTCGACAATGCAGGCAAGCTGCCAGACACCAAGAAACTGGCAGGGATCAAGTCCAAAGAATACCAGGGCGAAGGCTTTAACCAGTTACGCTTTGATGACACCACAGGACAAATTAGTGCCCAACTACAAAGCAGCCATGCCGTCAGCCAACTTAACTTAGGTAAACTGAGCCATCCTAAAGACAAGGCCGAAAGTGAAGACCGAGGTGAAGGTTTTGAATTGCGTACCGATCAATGGGGTGCAGTCCGAGCTGGAGAAGGTCTACTGGTTTCCACGCATAAGCAGGATCAGGCACAAGGCGAACATCTTGATGCCCAACCAGCCAAGCAACAGCTTGAAGGCAACCAGAGCAATGCCAAAGCCTTAAGTGAAGTAGCCAAGAACCAGCAGACCGATGAGATTGAATCGCTTGATCAGTTGAAAGCTTTTGCTGATGAAATTGAAGCTGATATTGCCAAGTTTAACAAGGCGATGCTGTTATTGAGTTCGCCAGCAGGTATTGGCCTGAGCACCAATGAAGATATTCATTTATCTGCGGATGGGCAGATCAACCAGTTTGCTGGTGACAGTATTAATCTAAGTACACAAAAGAATTTGGTAGCCCATATCAGTGGTAAAGCGAGCCTGTTTGCCGCGCAAAATGGGATTAAACAGGTCGCAGCAAAAGGTAAGTTTGAAGTTCAGGCTCAGTCAGATGGAATGGATTTGCTTGCCAAGCAAGGGATTCAGATTATTTCGACCGAAGATCGTATTGAAATTACCAGTCCGAAAGAGATTGTGATTACTGCGGGTGGTTCTCAGATCAAGCTGGATGGTTCAGGGATTTTCCCAACCACAGGTGGCAAGTTTGAAGTGAAGGCTGGGCAGCATTTGTTTATGGGTGGCGCGAAAGTTGAGGTTCCAGAAAGGAAATTTAATAGCTCCCCATGTTATTTGACTTTTGAAATTGTAGACTTAGAAGGTAAACCTGCGAAAAATGTAGAATATATTGCGTTTAGAGCAGACGGAAGCCAGCAAACTGGTCGTACGAATGCGGCAGGCCAAACTCAAAAATTTACAACTGAGAGTTCAGAGAAAATTTCGATTCACATTAATGATGAAAATGCTTCTAAATATAAGCTGGTAACAAAAGGTTAAAAAATAATGAATAAATATAATGTTATTGAAAAGACGATTATTTTTTATAACCAAAGAAACAAGGTCTTGGCAAATGTTAACTATACCCTCATTTTCTGTCCTAAACAGGGTAGTCGTACTACCTATACTGGAGTGACCGATGATAAAGGGCAAACTAAACCCGTTGAAATTAGTGCAAATGGGAAGTTGCATATTCTTGTTCAGGGTCATGAAACCATTTTTAGTCCTAAAAAGCTGATTAAACCTGTTTTGGCTGACGGGACAAATGTTATTGAAATTCAAGATAGTCGTTTAGAGAACAATATCAAGTTTATAACAAAAGAGCAGTTTGAGCTTCAGCAGGAAAAATCCAAAAAATTACGTGCTGAACTAAAAGAGCTGGTGAAGAAAAATCCTAAAGGCAATTTTTTTAATTTATCTAAAATGCCGCCAGCTTTTAATCACGGTGTACATAAACTTGAAGAAAGTTTCGATATCTCTTATGAGGAATACAAAAAGAAAAATACAACGATTATAAAGTCTAGAAAATATTTGAAATTTAAAATGTATGTGTTGTACCGTTTTGTTGATAGCCGAGGTAAAGGTATCCCGAATATGAGCTATCAAGTTTTTGGAGAAGGACAAAGTAAACCTTTAGTTGGTTTTAGGCCGACACCGACAGATCAAAAGGGTTATACCAAACAAGCGGATACGCATCTGAAAAGCCAGATTAAATATCAGATGGGAAGTACGTCAAAGACAAGTGAATGGTATGAACCAATTACTTGTGTAGACAAGCAGGATATTAGACTGGTTGTTTTCCCAACAGCATCAGCAAATACCAATCCAGATATTAATAATAAAGCCAGTTTAGGCGAGAATCAAAAACCACCCATTGTCATCAATCCATCTGACAATGAGGTTTTGGTACTTCCTCCTGCACTTTATGCTGAGTTTGATCGAAAAACAAAAATTTTATCAGATGCAATAAAGGAAGTTCATCATTCTAATAGTGAATTAACAAGAGCGATTCAGAGTAGAAATCTTGAGCAGATCAAGGAACTTGAGAAAAGATTAAATATCAATCAGGAAAAAGCCATTGAAAAAATTAATGGTGAATTTAAACAAGTTGCAGATCTAAAAGAAGTATGGATTGTTGAGACAACTGGTGAAAAGAATCAGAGCGCTTCTAAGTATAATCTAGCAAGACGTTATCTGCGTGTTTCTGATTACAAGAGTTATAGCCAAAGACGCTTAAATGAAGAAAAAGAAGTTAAGATTAAGCAGGAAAATGGTCAGGTTGCTCCGCCAAGTCTCATCAAAAAGGAATTTGATAAACTCGCAAAACAGTTATTGACCGCTAAAAAATCAGTGGGCGGGGATAAAGCCGTTTATAACCTGATTGGTGGTTTAGGGGGAGAAATTGCTGAAGAATATGTTAGCAGCAGTGACATTACGGTGAGTCAGGAAGCCCAGTGGATGCGTATGGTGGCTGGTTCAAGTGCTGAAGGTATGATCAGTGCATCCTCAAAGGGTGTCAAAATGAAAGTGAGCGGGGATGCATCTGCCAAATGGACATTATTTGAAGGTGTAAAAGAGTGGCGAAAGTTTTATCCTTGTGAATCTGGGTGGGCCCTTGAACTTGGAAACTATGATTTAGGTACGATTCGGTTTTTAATTGGTGCTGAGTTATCTGGTTTCTCTGGAGCAAATCTTGGGATTGCAGGGAATTTATCAGTTGATATTAGCTATCAGGGTACGACGCAAGTGTTAACTGCAGCCGTGCGAGAACCTGGACAATCGATGTCAAATATGCTGAATCGTGAACGTAAACCCATGTTTCAGCCAGCAAAAGGTGATCTAAAAGAAATTGCGGCGGCTCAAGAAAGTGGAAAACCCCAAGCAACAGCAGGAATTAACGCCTTTGTTGGTGCACAAATACAAGGTGTGCTCAAAGGTGGAATTGAGTGGTTTAAACCGAATATAGATAAAGGAGGCGAAGGAAAGTTTGTTACCATTGCTGCTGCGACAGGTGGAGGTGGGGTTAGTGCTGGAGCTGGAGCACAAGGACAATTTCAGATTATTTATGATGATGGATGTTTTAAAATACGCGCTGCTGCTCATCTATGTTGGGGGGTAGGGGCAAAAGGGGTTGCAACTTTTACGGTAGGTACCGAGCATATTCTGAATTATATCGGATTTATTAAATTACAATTATTACAGGCTGGGTTTAGAAGCTTAGTTTATATTGCAGGCCAAGCTTTCTCTGTAATGGCACAAGTATTGGCTTATTGTATTGGTGATGATCACCTAATAACTCGGGGAGTGGAATTTTTATCAGAGGATTTTAGTCGCTGGATTGATAGTCTTGATAAAGATCAACAGCGTTTAAAAACAGCGAATCATGTGAACTCAGCTAAGGGACGGGAGGAACTCATCATTGCGCCTCCTGAAACCAAGGGTATTCTATTGTATGCAGTGACTCATTGGAGTCATAGTACAGCGCCGATCTTTGATATTCATGTGTCTTTTAGTGAACTTGAAGTTAAATATTTTCCTGCCCGAAAGACAGCGGTGATTAATATTCTAAAGACCTGTATTACGACTGCAGAATGGCAAAATACTATTCAACATATTCATCCGCTGGGAGAAAAGTTAACCCGAGATCAATTCGGTAAAGTTGAAGGAGATCTGATTCGGTTTTTAAATTATGGGGAAAACCCCAAATATGCAGAAGATATCATTCGTTGTATTAACCAAGGAATTGATTATGCAGGAACTAATATTAATCAGTGGTTAAAAGATTATTTAAAATACCGTAAGGGGGCTAAAGCTGTCACAGGTACGTCTTGGAATTATATGTTAGTAAGAAATCAGGATGACCAGCATTTTGAACAGTTTAAGATACAGCAGGGGATATCCAGAGGTTTTGAAGAGCAAACATTGATGGCCAGCAATCTTGAAATCTTAGCGCCTTTTGAGCAAGATGAATCAGAGAAGGTGTACCATGTTTAAGGTACACCTTAGACAGTATGAGAATTAAGGGTTTACAGCACAACGTACTGAATTATTTTGATTATAATCAAATGGATAGTCTTTTTTAGAGTAATACTCTACAAGTTTAGAGTCTGCTACAGGATCTATGGCATGGCGTTGCATAGTTAAGCCTTTTCCTCCCATATGCATATTCTGGCCATCATCAGGCGCCGAGCTACGTACAACTTTCAATTTACCTGATGCAGGACCCTGAGGGTTTTTTTCAGGGGATTTACCATAATATTCAGGATCATACCAATCCAGCATCCATTCATAGTTGTCGGTAAGCATGTCATAAAAGCCTAAAGGGCTTGGAGGAAATTGCTGGAGTGTAGATACATTTTTTCTTGCTTTAAATTTTTTATTAGAGGCTTTTTTCTGCTCAAAGCTCCAAATATTACGACCAATATCCATTTTTCCATTGTCAGTTGCATATAGAACATACTGTCCACGATTTCGGGCGGCATATTCCCATTGGGCTTCTGTAGGCAAATCCATTTTTAAATTAAGCTGTTGCCCGAGCCATTGGCAATAGTCCCGAGCTTGTTGCCAATTAATTCCTGCGGCAGCTGTAGGAATACGATATTTGATTGAAAGTTCATCAAAAACACCAATAGGCTTTTGTCCTGTGACATTAGTATAGATATCAAAATCAGCATAAGTGGCTTTGGTAGCACTTAATTGAAAGTCATCTAAAGTGACTTTATGCAAGGGCTTGCTGTCACCTTTACCATCGTAAGGAAGTTTATCGACACTATGCTCAGGGCCGAAATCACCCATCATAAAAGTTCCACCCTTGACTAAAATAAGGTTCTTTTTTGTTTTTTCTAGGAGTTGCTGTAATTGCTTTTGTTGTTCGGCAGACAGGTTTTTTTGGGCAACTGGTGTTTGTGTCTTTTGGCTAGAATCTGAGTTGGGTTTTGCACATGCGGTTAAAGCAGTGCTAGAAAGCAGAATAATCGCAAGGTTTTGTTTAATCATCTTTTTTAAAATCATTGGGTTGCGGATATTGTCAGAATTCTAAGACAGTTTTGCGGGATTGAAAAGAAACATTGTGTTAAGTATTAAAACCAAATGTGAAGTTAAAATTTTCTCATATTTTTACTTGAATTGATGTGATGGTCTTCGGTGTTTTAAATAGGAGGAAGAAGAAGCTAAGGTGTACCATGTTTAAGTTACACCTTAGAACGTATGCAAATTAAGGATTTACTGCGCAACGTACTGAGTTATTTAAATTAAAATCGAAATAATACTTCTGATTTTTCGATTCTTTTACTAACTCTGGATCTGCTACAGGATGCATAGCATAGCGTTGTATGGTTAGGCCATTACCACCCATATGCATATTTTGGCCATCATCAGGTGCAGAACTACGCACCACTTTTAAGGTGCCTGTAGCAGGGCCTTGTGGATTCTTTTCAGGGGATTTACCGTAATATTCAGGATCATACCAGTCCAGCATCCATTCATAGTTGTCGGTAAGCATGTCATAGAAACCTAAAGGACTTGGTGGAAATTTTTGTAATAAGGAAATACTTTTAGTTACTTTAAATGGTTTTTTAGATGCTTGTCTTTGTTCAAAGCTCCATATATTACGTCCAATATCGATTTTCCCATTGTCGGTTGCAAAAAGGACATATTGGCCACGATTACGGGCAGCATATTCCCATTGGGCTTCTGTAGGCAAATCCATTTTTAAATTAAGTTGCTGACCAAGCCATTGGCAATAGTCTCGGCTTTGTTGCCAGTTAATCCCAGCTGCAGAACTTGGGATACGATATTTTTGTGTAAGTTCTTTAAAATCTCCAACCTTTTTTTGTCCAGTGATATCAGTATAAATATCAAAATCGGCATAAGTGGCTTTGGTAGCACTTAAATAAAAGTCATCTAAAGTGACTTTATGTAAGGGGCTACTGTCACCTTTGCCGTCGTAAGGAAGTTTATCGATACTATGTTCAGGGCCGAAATCACCCATCATAAAAGTTCCACCCTTGACCAAAATGAGATTTTTTTTAGTTTTTTCCAGGAGTTGCTGTAATTGCTTTTGTTGTTCGGCAGACAGGTTTTTCTGGGCAATTGATGCTTGTGTCTTTTGGTTAGAATCTGAAGCTGGTTTTGCACACGCGGTTAAGGCAGTGCTAGAAAATATAATAGCAATAAGAGTGGGTTTAATCATTTTTTAAAACCTAAAATTGAATGCTGACTTAAAAAGGATGTGGAAGATTGGCGACACAGCGCACACCATATAAACGATAAGTCATTTTATTTTCCTCATTTGATTTGGGTTGAGCGTGTGCTCTTTCTACATTAAGGCCACCAGCCATCATCAAATCATCCGCACTCATTGGAGGGGAGCTACGTAATACTTTTTCAGTACCAGACTTAGGCCCTGTTGGATTATCAACTGGTGAGTTTTTATAATAATCTTTATCGTACCAGTCATTCATCCATTCATAATTATTGGTGACCAGATCATAAAAACCTAAAGGGTTTGGAGGGGTTTTGCCGAGTACAGGAATTTCAAGTACTGAATCAGGGTTATTGGTATGTCTATAATTGTCGTACTGACTTAATTTCCATAAGTTTTTTTCTGGTTCTATTTTTCCTGTATTGGTTGCAAATGCTGTGTATTGACCTTTATTGCGTGCAACATATTCCCATTGTGCCTCTGTCGGTAGGTCCATAGGCATTCCTACTTGTTGTCCCAGCCACTGGCAATAATCTTTGGCTTGTTGCCAATCCATTCCTGTCGCAACTTCATGGGCGATTTCTGGGGTAAAGAGTTCATTGTAATAGCTTTTAGGTTGTCCGGTTGCCTCAGTAAAAATATTAAAGTCTTCTAATGTTGTTTTATAAGCATTCATATTAAAATTGCTGAGAGTCACTTTATGCAGAGTCTTATTGTCATTTCCCGGTGAGAAAGGCAGGTGATCAGGCTTTTCGGTATTGCCTTTTGGATTCTTGATTGCCATGCTTTCAGGAACGTTTTTTTCGAGCTCAGGAGTGATGAGTCCAAAATCACCCATCAGGTAGCTACCACCTTCAACGAAGATCATATTCTTTTTGGTTTTCCCAATCAATTGCTGAATTTTTTGCTGTAGCTCAGGAGAAGGCTTTACGGCTTTCTGATTCGTTTCAGGTGATTTGGCGCAAGCACTTAAAGCTAGGCTTGAGAATAAAATAACAGCTATATTTCGTTTCATCATCTTATTGAAAATCATTGAATTGTATGTATTGTAAGCTATTTAAGTAAATCAGCAGACATCGAACAGCAAATTTATGTCATTTAAATTTAATTAAAAATTTAGTATTTGATAGAGGGGAGATCTTGATTTAGTCAAATATATCTTAGAGGTTCAATAGAAAATTTGGTCATATAAGATACTTATCTCCCTATCAAATTATATTTAATCTTCTTTACATTTATTTGGATAGGTTTCTGTAATATTAAAATCTAAATCAAAAACAGGCTGTATTGGGATTTCTTCTGATCTATAAGAGCACTTCTCTCGCCATTTCATAGCTTTTTCTTCATTTTCTGGTAGGCCATTTTGCCCATTATAATAATTCTGAAACATATTGTGTTGTGCTAGGCTATAACCCAAGTTGGCAGCTTTAATATACCAGTCTGTTGATATTTCACCATTTTTTTCTACGCCCAAACCTCGTTGATACAACATGCCAATATTATTCATAGCAGCAGGATTGCCTTGTTGTGCTGATTTTTTATACCAATACATGGCTTTATGATAATCAATCGTAGTACCCCATCCAACAGTGTAACATTCACCTAATTTAAATTGTGCATCCGCATTGCCATTCTCAGCAGCCTCTTTATAAAGTTGGAAAATAACTGGAACAACATTCGGAGCTTGATTGGGATCTTGTTGATCTATGTCTTGATTGTAATATTCATAGTGCATTTGTGTGTATATTTTCGCTAAATTAACTTTTGCTAATGTACTGCCATGATCAGCAGCTTTTTTAAATAACTGTTCTATTTCCTTATTATTTTTTATAGATTTTTCTTTAATAGCTTGGATTTCATCATCACTTTTTTCATCAAAACTAAATATTGCTTGATCTGTTAGATCCTTATAATACAGTAAAGCCGCATATTCATTTAACTCATCTGCTGTTAATTCATTTAGATGATGACTATATTTTTCATAGATTTTAGTATATTTTTTTTCATTGTCATTTTTATTCGAAGCATTACAACCAACTAGAATAACGGTTAAGAATAGAAAGATAATTTTCATATTGACCCCCATATCTTTAAATATAGATAGCATAAGCTATGCTTGTCATCAAAAGTGGTTTTATAGGCATTCGGCTATAGTTATCCAGTGTGACTTTATGCAGTGGCATAGTAGCATAAAGAACCGTAATCGGAAGTTTGCCTTTACGGGTTACCGAGCCAAAGTCGCCCATCATAAAAGAACCCCTTCAACAAAGATCATATTCTTTTTAGTTTTTTCGCCTAGCTGCTGAATTTTTTGTTGTAGCTCAGATGACGGTTTGATTTCATTTGTGGCTGTTTCGGTCGATTTGGCACCAAGCACTTAAAGCTAGGCT
>NZ_LZPJ01000009.1:0-9323 GCF_001729365.1 Acinetobacter sp. YK3 | reverse complement strand
ATTATATATAAAAATATTTTTACATCATAATGAAAGATATTTTTAGAGCAAATTTCCTTTAAATCTGTTTTGTAGAAAATTGAGGAAAAATCATAAAAATTACCCGAATTGAATCCGAACATAAGATCGGTTTACATTTGCTTTATACGAGGATCAGGTTCAAGAAAATCTCCCGAATATTTTTTCGTACTTTCCTGTCAGTTGGGATAGTCGAAAAGAGATGAACCAGACGAAAAGAATGTAAAAGGGCAAATGACGCTCAAGTGACTAGGTAGGTGTAGCCATGATTAGCAGCACATTAAGGAAAGGTTTAAGTTTATTTAAATCGAATCCAATAACTGAGCAAATCGATTTTGCGAGTAAAAAAAGTATTCCAATTCGTCATTTAGCAATCGGATTTGAAGGCAAGGAAGTTGATTTATCATTCTATATGAACAATCAATTCGCAACGATTTTTTTCGCTACGCTTTCTGTATTTTTAACTTATGGCGAAGATCTGGTGATTGAGACAGCACGTCATCATCGTGACTTACTCAAAGATCCTGTTTTAAAACAACGTGTCACTTCATTGATTGGACAAGAAGCAATTCATTCAAAACTACATAATGAATTTAATGATGCGATTGTTGAGCTAGATTACCCTGTAAAACTCTATCGCTTTCTGGGCGAGCAATTCTTTGAATATATTTTCTTGAAATTTCCGCAACCTCTAAAACTTTCTCTCATGGCAGGGATTGAGCATTTCACCGCAGTATTGGCTGAATACATGATGGAGCATGAGCAGAACTTCTATTTCTCGGATGATGCCAAAACACGTGCTTTATGGATGTGGCATATGCTGGAAGAGTCAGAGCACAAAGATGTTGCCTATGATGTCTATCAGACATTGAATGGTAATTATGCGTTACGTGTTTCAGGCTTCTTCTTGGCTTATTTCACGATTTTAGGTCTTATCCCATTCTCAGCAACCTTGGTGCCTATTTTCCGTAAGCCACAAGAAATGCTCACTACAAAATTCTGGAAAGATGCACGCCGTGGAGTGAAGCTGATTTTTAGTCCGAAAGATGGCGTTTTTGGTAGTACCCAAGGCCGTATTTTTGATTATTTACGGACGGACTTCCATCCAAATGATCATGATGCTTCAGCTTATTTTGCCTACTATGAGAAGAAGCTTTTATCAGAGGGTGGTGCCTTACATCCATTCTTTGTAAAAGAGTTCACACCTAAAGTACAGGCAGCTTAATCACAGGACTGATCAAGGGCAGCAGAGCTTGCATTTGTATGGATATGTCGAGTTGGCAAAATCGCTCATGTGGATATGAGCAATTTGGTTCTAGTCATATTTGATCTGTGCACTATGCTGTCAGGAACTTACTTAATAAGCCGAGTACAAAAGGCTTATTAGGAGAAATGACGCAGCATTGACTTAAATTATTTAAGGATTGAATCAAGTAAAATTGCAGAAATAATCTTATAGACAATTTTATTTTCAATCGATGTGCTGTTGTTGGACTTTTATTCTCTCTGGGGATCAAGCCATGGTTGCTCAAATGATTCGAAATGTCTTTTCAGACAAATTAAGTACGAAATATCAGGGGATTATTCAGAACCTAGCAAATAAATCGCCCATTCCAATTCGTCATTTTGACTTTAAGTTTAACCCGTCAGAACTAGATGAAAGATTTTTCTTAAATAAAGAATTAGCAACCTCTTACTTTCATGCCTTATCCATTTTCTTGACCTTCGGTGAAGATGTGGTGATTGAAACAGCACGTCATCATCGCGATTTTATTGATGATCCAATTTTAAAACAAAGACTGACTTCTTTGATTGGACAGGAAGCCATTCATTCAAAAATTCACAATCAGTTTAATGACGAAGTGCTGAAAGAGAATGGCTATCCAGTCGAGTTACTACGTGCGATTGCCGGCAAGGTGTTTGATTATGGGATCTATAAACTTCCACAGTCTTTACAGCTTTCATTGATGGCTGGCATTGAACATTACACGGCTGTGCTTGCTGAATTTATGATGCAGCACGAAGAATATTTACTTGGCTCACAAGATGAAAGACAACGTGCCATGTGGATGTGGCATATGTTGGAAGAATCAGAGCATAAAGATATTGCCTATGATGTGTTCCTTGAGTTGTCTGGTGATTATTGGCTCCGAATCACAGGTTTCCTGTTGGCCAGTTTGACGATTTTAGGGGGTGTTTCACTAGGTGGCTATCTGATGCCATTTGTACGTAAACCAAGCAATCTGATTAATCCTCGCTATATGAAAGATATTGTGGAGAGTACCGCATTGTTATTCGGTAGTGAACGAGGCGTGTTCGGTAGCAGTTTCATGCATATTCTTGAGTATCTGCGTCCAAGTTTCCATCCCAATGACCATGATACGACAGCGTATATGGCGTACTACAAAGAGCGTTTATTGAATCCTGAAACAGGTTTATTAAGCCCTTATTTCCTTAAAGAGTTTGTGCCACCTGTACGTGCAGCTTCTGCATAACTTGGTCCAAGTCAATATGATATTGCTGGGAAAACAATGATGAGATTATTTGCTAAGAAAACCAAGCCAAGCCAAAAAGCATTTGCTGTGGTGACTGGTGCAGGAAGCGGTATTGGTCGTAGTTTTGCGCTTGAATTGGCAAAACGTGGCGGCACAGTGGTGTGTTCAGACATTAACCTTGATGCAGCAAAAGAAACGGTCGGTTTAGTTGAAGCGCTAGGTGCGAAAGCATTTGCGGTGAAATGTGATGTTGGCAATGCCAAGCAAGTGGAAAAGCTGGCAGAACAGGCTGAGCAATTGATGCAACATCCAACCACATTGGTCATCAATAATGCCGGTGTTGGTTTAGGCGGCAAGTTTGATGAAACTTCGCTGGAAGACTGGAAGTGGGTCTCTGATATCAATTTATGGGGCGTTATTCACGGCTGCCATTATTTCGTACCTAAGTTTAAACAGCTCGGTCGTGGTGCGATTATCAATGTTGCATCTGCGGCATCTTATACGGCTGCACCCGAAATGACAGCCTATAACGTGACTAAAGCGGGTGTACGTGCATTATCGGAGACGCTTTCTGCCGAGCTTCGTAAACATAACATCAAGGTAAATGTACTTTGTCCAACGCTGGTGCCAACCAACATTATCAAGAATGGCAAAGTCCCACATAAAGGGATTCTGGACTATGCATTGACTAATCTGGCGTTTACCACCAGTGACAAGGTCGCAAAGCTGACGCTGGACCGTCTGGATAAAAATGAGCTTTATACCATTCCACAGATTGATGCCAAGTTATTCTGGCTCATGAAGCGTACAGCACCAAATTTATATGCAAAATTTTTGGGCACATCATATCGATTTATGAAATAACCCTGATTAAGCAACAGAACTGAATGAGTGAAATAAAGAGAGAACCTGTTGGTAATCAACTATTTCAGCTACATGATACAAAGGACATTTTAAATGACAGCTCAAGCAAAAAAATTAAATTCAGCTGAAGGAAAGGCTTTACCCTCGCACATTTACGATACTTTCATCGTTGGTGCTGGTATTTCAGGTATTGCGACAGCAATTCGTCTGGATCAGGTGGGGTATAGCAACTACAAAATTATTGAAAAAGCGATACGTGTCGGTGGTACATGGCGTGAAAATACTTACCCAGGTTGTGGCTGTGATGTACCCTCAGCGTTATATTCCTACTCATTTGCGCCAAGTGCCAAATGGAGTCACTTGTTTGCGCGTCAACCTGAAATTCTGAACTACTTAGAAGAAGTGAGTGAAAATTTTGGGGTGAACTCAAAAATCGAGTTTGGTACGGAATTACTCAATGCAGCATGGGATAAACAACGTAATCTCTGGGTGATTGATACCAATAAAGGGCAGTACCTGTCTAAGACCGTGATTTTTGCAACAGGGCCGATTACTGAAGCACAAATTCCAAAACTTGACGGACTGGAAACTTTTAAAGGTGAAATGTTCCATTCAGCTAAATGGAATCATGATTATGATCTAACAGGTAAACGTATTGCAGTGATTGGTACAGGTGCATCTGCCATTCAGTTCGTACCGCAGATTCAGCCAAAAGCCAAAGAGCTGTATGTGTATCAACGTACTGCGCCGTGGGTGGTGCCAAAACCTGATACCGACTTGGGTGATGTCAGCAAAGCACTGATTGAGAAGTTTCCATTGATTCAAAAGACTTGGCGTAAAACGGTTGCCCAGTCTCTAAATGCGATCAACTTTGGTTTACGTAATCCAGCTGTGTTAAAACCTGTGGGTGAATTGGCAAAACTGATTTTACGCTTCCAGATTGAAGATCCTGAACTCCGTAAAAATGTGACGCCGAACTTTACCATTGGCTGTAAACGTTTATTGTTCGCCAACAACTATTATCCTGCTTTACAACAACCGAATACTAAACTGATTCCACATGGATTGGTGAAGGTCGAAGGCAATACCGTTATTTCTGCAAATGGTGAGCGTCATGAAGTGGACGTGATTATTTGGGGAACAGGCTTTGAGGTGTCTCATCCACCGATTGGCAAACGTGTTTCAAATGAAAAAGGCGAATGCCTGAATGATTTATGGAAAAGCAGTTCGCCAGAAGCCTATTTAGGTACAAGCATTGAAAATGTGCCGAATGCATTCTTGGTATTGGGGCCTAACGTACTGGTTTATGATTCATTTATTGGCTTGGCTGAAGCTCAGCTGGATTATATCGTAGATGGTCTGCTTAAAATCAGAGACAAAGGCATTGCCAAACTCAACATTAAGCCTGAAGTGATTAAGCAGCATAATGAATTGGTACAGAAACATCTTAAAACCACCGTGTTTAATGCGGGTGGATGTAAGAGTTACTATTTAGATGCCAATGGTCGTAACTTTGCCGCTTGGCCTTGGTCATTGAAAAAGTTGAAGCAACGTTTAAAACGTATGGACTTGAATGATTATCAAGTGACTTATCAGACTGAAAAAACTAACTGATTCTAGATCAATCATCAAAGAGCAGTAAATTTTATCTAAGGATGGAATTTGCTGCTTATTTTTTGCAAGATAGAAAGAAATATGGGGGAAAATAATGAAAGAAGGACAATCAAGCCGAACGGCGGAAGCGGCTGCCGCATTGCGTGCCAATCATTTTCAGAATGCCACAGATCCTGTCTTTGCAGATCCTTTTGCATTCGAGCTAACCAGTAAAGGCTGGAAGGCATTGCTCAGCACGCCATTAACCGTCAAGCTAATGAATTCTTCCGTGTTTAACCGCACCTTGGGCTTATTAACAGGACAAGTGGTAGGACGTTCACGTTATGCAGAAGATCAGCTCTATGCCGCCATTGAACGTGGTGTTGAGCAATATGTCTTAGTGGGCGCGGGACTAGATTCATTTACCTTGAGGCAGGCACAACAATTTCCTCAGCTCAAGATTTACGAAGTGGATCATCCTGATACCCAAGCCGAAAAACAAAATAAATTACGACAATTGGGAGAGCTCCCAGTGAATGTGGAGTTTGTTGCAATCGATTTTGAAAAAGAATCGATTGCAGACGCTTTGGCACGTAGTTCGTTGAAGCAAGATCAAGCAGCTTTTTTCTCGTGGCTGGGCACAACGCATTATCTTGAACCAGAAACAACCCTCAATACCTTAGCCAGCATTGCAAAAATTGCTGCACAGGGAAGTGAAGTGGTTCTGGACTATTCAATTGATTATCGGGAGCTGGAAGGTGTTGAACGTTTCGGAACTTTATTTGTCTCCCAATTTACCCGATTTTTAAAAGAACCATTAAAAGGACAATTTAGACCGAAAGCATTGCATCAAGCTGTTGCTGAAATGGGATATAACGTGATTGAAGATTTATCAGGTGATGGGTTGAGTGAGCGTTATTTTCATGCGCGTCCAGATCATATCCGTCATACCATTGCAACGCATATGTTGCACTTACAGTTAGCTTAGCGTGAATGAGTCAGAGGTACGAATAAAAAAGCCCTTAAATGCACATAGGCACTTAAGGGCAGATGCTGCTGATGCTATGGATTAGCGGCGTTTATTATAAACGGCCATCGCTGCTGGCAAGTTTTTACGCATGTCGCTGATACGTTGTGTATTTGAGGGGTGAGTTGACAAGAATGAACTGCCACCAGCGCCATCTAAGCGATTCATCTTTTCCCACAGGCTGATTGCTGCATTCGGGTTATAGCCTGCTTTTGCCATCAACATTAAACCGCCGTAATCAGCACGGCTTTCAAGGTTGCGTGAGTAAGGTAGACCGATACCAACCTGACTGCCTAAATCAATTGCAGCGCCACCTAGATCACCAATGCTGTTGCCTGCATAAGATTTACCAATCCCAATTGCAAGATTAGTTAAAGCTTGTGCACCGATTTTGCTCTTTGCATGCTCTTCTAAGGCATGCGTCATTTCATGGCCCATAACCGCTGCAATTTCGTCATTGGTCAGGTTGAGCTTATTAACAATACCTGTATAGAAGACCACTTTACCGCCTGGTGCAACATAAGCATTGACCGTATCAGATTTTAATACCGCAAGTTGCCAATCAAAACGTTGACCTGTCTGATTCATTTGATCCGCATAAGGCTTTAAGCGGTTGAATACGGTGTTGATACGTTGATATGTACTTGAGCTACTATCCAACTGGTTTTTAGCACGCGCTTCCTGAGTCATTTTTGAGAAACTTTGTGCTGATTGCGCGTTTAAAGTTGCGCTGTCTGCACCAGCCATATCTGCGAACGATGCGCAGCCAGAAATTGTCATCACAGTTACAGCGCAAAGGCTTAAAGCTAATTTCTTCATACTTATTCTCTCCAAATCAGTATCTTATGAATATAGTCATGATCACGGTGGATTATAAAAAATGTTTACACCAGTTAACATTCTGAATACCTCTATAATCATTGTAATTATGTAATCAGCAATTGTTATAAATTTTGATTTAAAACATAAAAGCCAGTGACATTGCACTGGCTTTATAGCGATTAATCTGATCTTAGATCAAATTAATCTTCGTCATCATACTCATCTTCAGGGAAAGCATTTTCTTCCAAAGAAGCATCAAAGATTAAGATGGCTTTACCGTCAGTTTGAATCATGCCTTGATCTTCAAGTGTCTTGAGGACACGTCCAACCATTTCACGAGAACAACCGACAATACGACCAATCTCTTGACGGGTAATACGAATCTGACGACCATTTGGCAGAATCATTGCCTCTGGTTGAGCAGATAAGTCAATTAAACAACGCGCGATACGACCAGACACATCAATAAATGCCAGATCGGTTACTTTACGTGTGGTATTTTTAAGACGGCGAACCAGTTGAGCAAACACAGCATAGCTTAAGTCTGGATATTGTTTACTTAACTCATGGAAATTGTCGTAAGTGATTTCTGCGATTTCGCAGACATCGCGTGTACGTACTTCTGCGGTACGTTGAGGGTTCTTTTCAAAAAGCCCCATTTCGCCAAAGAAGTCGCCTGGATTTAAGTAGGCAACTACGATTTCACGTTCGTCATCTTCACGTAAGATAATTGACACTGAACCTTTTAATATTAAATACAGTGATTTTGATTCCGTTCCAGCGTCAACAATCGTGGTGCGTTTAGGATATCTATTAATATGAGCACGTTTTAGCAGCGCTTTAACTGATTCAGGTAGTTGACCTGGTGATAAAGCATCAGTGCTAAGTTGTGAAAAATTTGAAGTCATGCTTAAAATTTCCGAATTTGGATAAAACCGATCGCACAGACCCTTGAAAGAGCCTTTTCTACACAGAAGAGATGAAATTCCTTATCAACTCATTTTATGTTAGTGTACAAGAACAGAGTAAATTTATAACGTTTTTCGGGTAGTTGCAATGCAAACAAGTGTACATTGGTTAGAGAATGTTGCTTTTGAAGCAAAATCAGAAAGTGGCCACAGTGTGGTGATGGATGGTTCTGCCGAATATGGGGGTGAAAACCGTGGTCCACGTCCTATGGAATTGATTTTAATGGGACTTGGTGGGTGTGCTTCGTTTGATATTGTGACTATTTTAAAGAAATCTCGTCAAGATGTGACCGATGTCGTATGTCAGCTTAAAGCAGAAAGAGCAGATAGCATTCCAGCGGTGTTTACCAAAATTCATTTGCACTTCGTTGTGACTGGCAACGCTGTGAAATCTAAACAGGTGGAAAAGGCAGTCGAACTCTCTGCTGAAAAATATTGTTCAGCCAGCAAAATGCTGTCTGATGGTGGTGTCGAAATTACCCACGACTTTGAAATTATTGAGGCTGCGTAAAGCTTAAACTATTAAGTTTTGCTAAAAAGTGATCTGTTTTTGAACCGATCACTTTTTTATTTGTTGCTCTGTTTATTTTAGAAATAATTGTGGATCTACCCGAGCATTATTCAGGCTCATTCCCCAGTGTAAATGTGGGCCTGTTACGCGTCCTGTTTTACCGACCAGCCCAAGTATCTCACCTTGCTGGATGCGTTGGCCTTTCTCTACATTAATTTTGCTGAGATGGCAGAACATACTGATCAGCCCCTGACCATGATCAATCAGTACCGTATTACCATTAAAGAAATAATTGCCTGTTCCTACAACAACGCCATCCGCAGGGGCTACGACTTTCTGTCCTACAGGTGCTGGAATGTCGAGGCCAGAATGTGGTGCGCGTTCTTCACCATTGAAAAAGCGTTTTCTGCCAAAAGAGTTGCTAAATTTACCTGCGGTAGGGCGGATGAAATTGGGAAAGCTATTCCAGTTACTTTGAGTAAATGAACTATAAATATCATTTTGCTCTTTTGCTTCACGTGCATAGCGGTCGAGCTGATCCTGATTAGGATTGACATAGTCCTGATTCTTGACGTTTAAACGTTGTTCAGCATAGCGATACGGCGTTACTTCGATCTGAATCGGAGAAGCATTGGTGGTTAAGCTCAAATTACCTAATGGCGCAGAAAGTGGAATACCAAACACGGCATATTGTTGTGCGCCTTCTTGTGTAATGAGTACAGGTTTTTGCTCATAAAAGACTTGAGTGGTATTTGCTGTCAAGGGAATGACTGCAATCCCACCAGCGCGGCGAGAATCTTGTGGAAGTTGGGCAAATGCCGAATGAAGAGGAAGTAGGCAAGCTACGCTAAGTAAAAATTTTTTTAAGTACATGAGCATCATTTTAAATCAACTAAAGTGTTAAGCTAAATCGTTCGATCTAAAATCACAATAATGATTTTGTTCAGAATCGAATAGATAGAAAAATTATACAAAAGATACTTGAAATAGATTGTTTATACACCCATATTATTACTGAGTTTTAT
>NZ_LZPJ01000008.1:0-32796 GCF_001729365.1 Acinetobacter sp. YK3 | reverse complement strand
AGCCAGTTGATATCAACTGGCTTTTTTTATGCGGGGATCAAATTAACTATTTGATCTTCGCCTTCGATTTTAAGTATTCAGTATAGTCTTCAAGGATCTGTTGCCCACGGAACTGCTGGTAAAGCTGATTCAACTCGTGTACCTGTTCTGCTGGCAATGTACTTGCAACACTGCTGTTCACATTTGAAACCGCAACAATCACCAATTCATTTGGTAGTTTTGCAGTTGTGGCAGACCATAAGCCTTCTTTTGCTGGCGCTGGAATACTAAATGCAGCACGCTCAATCGGACGTTTTAAACCTTGAGAACGCGCAAATGTACCTGCATTTTCAAAGTTCACTTGAGATTTTGCAACCACTTGTGCCGCCGGTTGAGTTTTGAAATCAGTCAGGATTGTGGCAATTTTCGCTTGAGCTGCTTTATACGCCTTCGCTTCGATCACTTTTGCTTTTACTTCAGCAGTTGCTTGATCTAAAGGTTTAACGCCCGCCGCATGGTAGTTACGAACTTTAATCCAGATCGTATCGCCATTTGCCAACTGAATATTTGAAGACGCGTTACGGTCACCATTTTTCACATCATCATTAAATAATTTTGCTTTAACGCTTAAATCACTGAGATATGGATTGTCAGTTGCCAAAGTCACGCCATTTGCAGACTCAATACGCGCACCCTTCACTTCCTCAGCAACAGCATCTAGAGAATCATTACCAACCACCATTTCATTTAAGCTGTTTACGGTATCGCTAAACTGGTTAGCCAGTTTGCTTTTCTCAACCTCAGCAGTTAAACGCGCTTTTTCAGCTTCAAATGAAGGTAATTTCACCATTGGAGATTCAGCTTGGATAATGTGATAACCATACTGAGTCTTAACTGGTTTAGAAATTTCACCATTCTTTAATGCATTCACTGCATTATCAAAATCAGCAGAGAAAACACCTGGCGCATAAGCATCGACTAAACCGCCTTGTGTTTTAGAACTCGGATCTTCAGAGTATTGAGCTGCTGCTTGAGCAAATGACTCACCTGCCTGAATTTTTGCATAGACTTCATTGGCAAGCTTCTGAGCCGCCGCATCATCACGTGCATCAGTTGTAATGAGAATATGTTTAACCTGAGGTTTAATTGCTTTTTTCTTCTCATCAACAAAAGCAGTATAGGCTTGTTGAAGATCAGCTTCAGTAACCGCAAGGTTTGCTTTAGGTAGCAAAGCAGGTGTAAGCACGACATAATCAACGTCAACACTTGCAACTTGCTTAAATTCATTTTTATGCTTGTTGTAGTAGTCAGCAATTTCCTGATTAGAAGCAGTTACGCCTTTCTTATAGTCATCCAGCTTAATACTTGCCAAATGCAAAGTACGCTGTTCAGTCTGTAAATTTGCCAACTGCTGCACATCAGACTTGCTCACTAGAGCATAATCCATCAATGATGTTGAAATCATTTTCAGCGCATGATCTTGGCGTAAGCTGGTGATCAAGGCCTGATTGGTCATTCCCACAGAACGTAGATAGTTCTCATATAAGGTTTGAGAGAACTTGCCATTTTCCTGAAAACTCGGCTGTTGTGCCAACATTTGCTCAAGTTGTACATCGCTTAGCGTCATACCTAACTTTTCAGCTTGTTGTTGTAGCAATGAACGAGCAACAAGTGCATCTAAAGCTTTTTCTTGAATAACAGGCAAATTTAAAAGTGATTCATCACCTTTTACCAGTGATAAATATTGATCTTTATAGTTTTTGGTTGCACTTTCTAATTCTTTATTAGAAATATCTTGACCGTTTACTGATTTTGCAACGTCTGCTTTATTGCTACCACTAAAATACCCTTCTATACCGACAAGTGCTAAAGGAGTCAAAAACAAAACTAACAGGACTTTGCCAAGCCAACCCTTAATGAGAGTACGAAACGATTCCATAAGAATTCCAATATTTTATTTCGGGGCAATTTTAACTGAAAAACAA
Organism: Acinetobacter sp. YK3; assembly: GCF_001729365.1. Taxonomy (NCBI): domain Bacteria; kingdom Pseudomonadati; phylum Pseudomonadota; class Gammaproteobacteria; order Moraxellales; family Moraxellaceae; genus Acinetobacter; species Acinetobacter sp. YK3. The sequence continues at coordinate 30,832 of NZ_LZPJ01000008.1, read as the reverse complement.
AAGTGAATGAATGCAGAATAAGGATCAAATTAACTTTTTCATTCAATAAATAAAAAACGCACCCAAAATGGTGCGTTTATTGATTTAAAAAGATTACGCAACCGAATCTTTTAAACCCTTACCAGCTTTGAAGCTAGGTACTTTGCTTGCTTTGATTTGTAACTCTTCACCAGTTTTAGGATTACGACCAGTACGAGCAGCACGTTCTTTAACGCTGAAAGTACCGAACCCAACTAAAGTAACCGTATCACCCTTTTTAAGTGCTTCAGTGATTGATGCAATTGTCGCATCGAGTGCCTTACCAGCATCCGATTTTGACACGCCCCCTTTTTCAGCAATCGCATCAATTAATTCTGATTTATTCATGATAAAAAATATCCTCTTAATATCGTTTGTTAAGATCCAAGGCTATAGTTTAAAAGGCCATGACGCCTTTATAGCAATGCTTTAGGGGAGAACGCAATACTAGAAAGGCCTTTTAATTAAAATAAATACTGAAATACGACATAAACAGACGAGTTACCTGCATTTTTTTTACTTTTTATTCAATTTGGCCTTCAATTGATTATTTTCTTCGATCAACGCATCAACCTTGATATGGAGCTGTACAAGCAGCTGTTCGATGTGCTGAAGATCCTTCGGTGTCACCAGACCAATACGGTTAAGCGAGTGATTCACACTGGTATCTAAAATCTTCTCAACCTTGTCTTTAGTGTCGGTCACCGACTCTTTCGCTTTCTCGGTCACTTTGCCTACCGTGTTGTCGGCAAAATCAACCGTTTTTGATTCTAACTCTTCGCCCACCTTGACCAGTGAGTCAAACAATTTATTTCCTTCTTCTTCTGCACGAGAAAAAGCACCTAAGCCAGCCAGCCAGATTTGTTGTGTATATTTTTTGAAATCTAACGCAGATTTTTTAGAACTCTTTGATTTTGGCTTAGTTTTTACCTCAGCTTCCTCGTTGGGATTTTCTATATTTGAGTTATCCATTGACCATTACTCCTAAGCACTTTACAAACAGTATGTCGTATTCGACCATAAAAATGTTTTTATAATATCAAAGTTAAGACTTGATCGTTTTAAAAAACTGTTCTACAAAGCAAGAAAGTCCTGTAAATTATTTTTAACAATTGAGTAAGGATACTCAGGTTTACAGATTTTTTGTTTTTATTGATTGATTGGCAAGGAAAAAGAGACTTATGAGTGATACGCAACAAAGACATAAACATCCGCATTTGTTGCTCAACATTGTCATCATTGTTTTAGAGACTTTTTTCTCTTTCATCCTGACGCATGATGCGGGATTACGCCTGCAAGCCAAAAAGTTAATTGATCAAAAAATCACGATCCGTATTAACAGCTATATCCCTTTCTTCGACTTTTATATCCAGTTTACCGAAAAAGGCCTTTTGTTTGATATGAAAGCGCTGGATCGCACCATTGATCTGGAAATTAATAGCACATTGATCGACCTGATCAAGATTTTTGTGTTTAACAATCAGCGTAGCATTGCCAATATGCGCATTCTGGGTGATGCCACTCACACTGAAGAGTTTATGGATTTACTTCCACACCTCACTCTGTCGAGTATTCTGGCAAACTGGAAACAATGGTTTAGCGATGAAGCTGAAGCCGTTGCCTCACAACAACGTATTGCCCCATTGCTGGATAAAATCGATCAGCAGCGTTCGGAAATTAATACTTTATTGGTTGAAGTTAAGCAGTATCAAAACCGCATTCACCGTCTGCAAAAACGTCAACGCCTAATCAATATCAGCTTTGCTGTTTTAAGCTTTATTTTCATCGCCTTTTTTGTTTATAATACGTGGATACAATAATTCCAATATATTTCACTTTTCACGCTCAGATTGGCAATTTAAAACTTGACTATTTTAGTCGGAATTCATAAAATTTAAACATCTAGTCTAACCATGTGTACCGAATCATGCGTCTTACAACTCGCGGTCGTTACGCAGTGACTGCTCTACTTGATTTAGCTTTGCAGCCAACTGAACAAACGATCACGCTTGCGGAAATAGCAGCACGCCAATCCATCTCAGTCGCTTATTTAGAACAGTTATTCGCGAAACTTAAACGTCATGGGTTAGTTTCAAGTGTACGCGGTGCAAATGGTGGTTATCACCTGGCGCGCAATGCAAGTGAAATTACTGTGCTAGAAATCATCGAAGCTGTAAATGAAACTGTTGATGCAACTCGTTGTGACCATAAGGGTAACTGCCAAAATGGTGCGATGTGTTTAACACATGACTTATGGCAAGAACTCTCCCACCATATTGCCGATTATCTCGCAAAAATCACCCTTGCTGATTTGATTGCGCGTGACAACGTTCAAACTGTTGCATTACGCCAGAATTCACCAAGTTTAGATTCAGCCCTTCTATCGGTTACAGGTATTTGACATGAAACGTCCAATTTATCTTGATTACGCAGCAACCACTCCAGTACTGCCAGAAGTTGCAGAACGCATGATGGAATGTTTAACGTTCGAGGGAACTTTTGGTAACCCTGCGTCACGTTCACATGCATATGGTTGGCAAGCCGAAGAAAAAGCTGAATATGCGCGTGAGCAAGTTGCAAATTTAATTAAAGCAGATCCACGCGAAATCGTTTGGACTTCTGGCGCAACCGAATCTGACAACCTGGCATTAAAAGGTATTGCTCAGTTCTACGGTTCAAAAGGCAAACACATCATTACAAGTAAAATCGAACACAAAGCTGTGTTAGATCCTTGCCGTGAACTCGAAGAACAAGGTTTTGAAATTACATATTTAGAGCCAGAACCACGTACGGGTTTAATTACACCAGAAATGGTTCAAGCGGCTTTACGTCCTGATACGATCCTTGTTTCACTGATGATGGTAAACAACGAAATCGGTACTGTGACTGATGTTGCTGCAATTGGTGAATTAACACGTGCGAACAAAACATTCTTCCACGTCGATGCAGCTCAAGCCGCTGGTAAAGTTGAAATTGATCTTTCAACCATGAAAATTGATTTGATGAGCTTCTCTGGTCATAAAGTTTATGGCCCTAAAGGTATCGGTGCCCTTTACGTTCGCCGTAGCCCACGTGTTCGCTTAAAAGCACAAATGCACGGTGGCGGCCATGAACGTGGTATGCGTTCTGGTACTTTAGCGACTCACCAAATTGTAGGTATGGGCGAAGCTTTTGAAATTGCTGGCAAAACCATGCAAGCAGAACAAGAGCGCATTCGCAAGTTACGCGACAAGCTTTGGAATGGCTTACAAGACCTTGAACAAGTGTTCTTGAATGGTCATCCAACACAAAACGTTGCAAACTATCTAAATGTCAGCTTCAACTTCGTTGAAGGTGAGTCACTGATGATGGCATTGAAAGATGCAGCTGTTTCAAGTGGTTCAGCATGTACATCTGCAACTTTAGAGCCGTCATATGTATTACGTGCTTTAGGTTTATCTGACGAGTTGGCACATAGCTCTATCCGTTTCAGTTTTGGTAAATACACCACTGAAGCAGATATTGATTACGTGTTAACAATTACCAAAGCTGCTGTTGAGAAATTACGTGAACTTTCTCCGCTTTGGGATATGTACAAAGAAGGTATCGACCTTTCAACAGTTGAATGGGCTGAACACTAATTCATAAGGTGCTCTTTTGAGCACTTCATTGAAAAGTATGTTTTAACCCTCATATTAATATTAGGCTGACCCCGAGGTTTGGAGAAGCGACATGGCTTATAGCGAAAAGGTAATTGATCATTACGAAAACCCTCGTAATGTTGGTGTTTTAGACAAGAATGCAGAAAATGTAGGTACAGGTATGGTCGGTGCACCTGCTTGTGGCGACGTAATGCGTTTACAAATTCAAGTCGATGACAATGGCGTAATTGAAGAAGCTCGCTTCAAAACTTATGGCTGTGGTTCTGCAATCGCATCAAGTTCACTTGTAACCGAATGGTTAAAAGGCAAAACACTTGATGAAGCTCAAGCGATCAAAAACATTGATATCGCAACTGAGCTTGCACTTCCACCAGTAAAAGTACACTGCTCTGTATTGGCTGAAGATGCAATCAAAGCTGCGATTGAAGACTATCGTGGTAAGAAAGCGAAAGCTTAATTGATGACCGAAATAACATTGGAGTTTTCATGATCCATTTAACTGAAAATGCTGCGACTCACATCAGCAATTACCTGCAAAACCGAGGTAAGGGTGAAGGCATTCGTATTGGTGTGAAAACTTCGGGTTGCTCCGGATTGGCTTATGTACTCGAGTTTGTTGATGATATCGACACACACGATCAAGTATTTGAACAACTCGGCGTTAAAGTCTTTGTAGACCCTAAAAGCTTGGTTTATCTCAATGGTTTAGAGATGGACTATGTTAAAAATGGTCTCAATGAAGGCTTTGAGTTTAACAACCCAAACCAAAAAGGTGAATGTGGTTGCGGTGAATCATTCACTGTTTAATCTCAACCACTACTCTCTTTCTTTTCGTCAAAACAGTGTGTTCCGCACTGTTTTAACGTATTTATCAATAGCGGAATCCATCTCCCATGAATCATTTTGAGTTGTTCCAATTACCAGAAGCACTCGATATAGATTTAGCAGCTTTAAAAAAACAGTTTTTAAGTTTGCAACAGCAATATCACCCAGATAAAGCTAGTGACAAGGATCAGGCGCTGATCAAGTCAAGCGAAATCAATCAGGCTTATAAAGTATTATCACTGGTTGATAGTCGTGCTGCCTATCTGCTTGCCCTTAAAAAACAAGATCATCATCTTGATCAGTCCATCAACGATTTTGAGTTTTTGCAATCCGCACTTGAAATGCGTGAGCAACTTGACGAAGCCACCTCAACCGAGCAACTTCGCACATTAAAAGTTGAAATTCAGCAATGGATTGATAGTTTAGTTCGCGAGTTCAAACTCGATTATGCGGATGAAGACTGGGCTGAGGCACGTGATACTGTTCGTAAGCTACGCTTTTTCCAACGTGTCATGAATGATATTGATAAAGCTGAAGATCGTATGCTGGACGAAGAAGATAGCTTCGATCTAGACGATGATTTTTAATCCGCTGTTACCGATTATTTTCAAGGGATACCGTACGCATGGCGCTTTTGCAAATTGCTGAACCAGGTCAATCTACCGCACCGCACGAACATCGTATTGCGATCGGGATTGACTTAGGGACAACCCACTCTTTAGTGGCGACAGTGCTATCGGGAAAACCGAAAGTTCTACATGATGACAAAGATCGAGTTCTACTCCCATCTATTGTTCATTATGCAAAAGATTTGACAACGTTTGGTTATGAAGCCAAACCGTTTATGATGACTGACCCAAAAAACACGGTTGTTTCCGTGAAACGCTTTATGGGTCGTTCACAAGCTGATATTAAATTCCAGCATCCCTATACACTTGTTGGCGCAGAAAATGAAATGCCAGCATTTGAAACGGCTGCCGGACGTAAAACACCTGTCGAAATTTCTGCCGAGATCTTAAAACAATTAAAAGATCGTGCTGAAGCAAGTCTGAATAACCCTGTGAATGGCGCTGTGATTACCGTTCCTGCTTATTTCGATGAAGCACAACGTCAGGCAACACGTGATGCAGCACAGCTTGCTGGTCTTAATGTTTTACGCTTATTGAATGAGCCAACAGCCGCTGCGGTTGCATATGGTCTTGATCAAGAGACAAATCTCAGTACAGACCGCAACTATGTGATTTACGATTTAGGTGGTGGTACGTTTGACGTCTCAATCCTGCGCTTTTCACAAGGTGTATTTGAAGTCCTCGCTACAGGTGGACATACTGCACTGGGTGGAGATGACCTTGATCGCTTAATTGTAAAATGGGCTAAAAAGCAGCTCAATATTGAAACATTAAGCGATGAAGAATATGCGGTATTCGTTGTTGCTGCACGTCAAGCCAAAGAACATTTAACAGATCATGAATCTGCCGAATTAAAATTACTGGATGATCGCTTAACACTCGACCGCCCTACTTTTGAATCGATTATTCAAGGCGCACTCGATAAAACCATGAGTGTCTGCAAACGCGTATTACGCGATGCCAAACTTGAACTCGATGAAATTGAGCATGTGGTGCTTGTGGGTGGTTCAACACGTTCTTACGCTGTACAAAAAGCCGTACGCGACCTATTTGAACGTGAACCGCTATGTACCATTAACCCAGATGAAGTCGTTGCAATTGGCGCATCAATTACCGCCAACCAGCTCATTGGCAATAGCCAAGATGGTTCATTGTTGCTTGATGTAACTCCACTCTCTCTAGGTCTAGAGACCATGGGCGGTTTGGTCGAGCGTCTGGTTTCACGTAATACAGCCATTCCTGTTGCACGTCGTCAAGAATTTACCACCTATCAAGATGGTCAAACTGCCATGTTGATCCATGTGGTTCAAGGTGAACGTGATCTGGTTGAGCATTGCCGTTCATTAGGTCGCTTTGTCTTACATGGCATTCCACCAATGACTGCGGGCCAAGCGCGTATTGAAGTGACATTCCAAGTGGATGCTGATGGCTTACTTACTGTCTCTGCGAAAGAAACTACCTCTGGCGTTCAAGCCAAAATCGACATCAAACCGTCGTATGGCTTATCCGCATCAGATACTGAACGTTTACTGGTAGAAGGTTTCCAGCATGCGGAAGAAGACAAACAGCTTCGCCACTTGCAAGAAACCAAAGTTGAAGCACAGCGTGAGCTAGAAGCATTAGAGCAAGCTTTGAAAGCGGATACAGATCTACTCTCTCAGCAACAGGCTCGCGACTTGATTCTTGCCGCTGAAGCATTAAAAGCTCGTCTTAAAACGGATGAACTTGCAGCGATTGAACATGCTGTTCAGCAACTTAAAATTCACAGCGATGCCTTTGCTGCGCTTCGCATGAACCGACATATTGACCATGCCTTAAAAGGTACGAAACTTGAAGATTGGTCAAACTCAAACTAAAGGTATAGGTGATCAATATGCCACGTATTAAAGTTCTTCCTCATGCACAAATTTGCCCTGAAGGTGCAGAATTTGAAGTCGAACAGAACGCCAATTTATGCCAAAGTTTATTAAAACAAGGCATCAAAATTGAACATGCTTGCGATATGTCTGCAGCATGTACGACCTGCCATGTGGTTGTTCGTAAAGGTTTTGACAGCTTAGATGAGATGAATGACGTTGAAGCAGACTTACTGGATCGTGCTTGGGGCTTAGAACCTGACTCACGCTTGTCTTGCCAAGTGAAAATTGTAGATGAAGATTTAGAAATCGAGATTCCTAAATACACCATCAACCACGCTTCAGAAAATCATTAAGCTAACTGGTTCATCCAAAACGCAAAAAAAGCTAGAGTAAATCTCTAGCTTTTTTATGGCTAAGCAAAAATTAAAGAACGATGCGCAGCGACGCCTGCCAGAGTACCATCACCGACTGCTAAAGAGACTGAGCCACCTAATCGAGCCACATCCCCACAGGCAAAAATCCCTGTCACAGATGTTTCCTTCATTGCATTGGTTTTAATGGCTTCTCCCATCGCACTCTGTTCAATTTCACAGCCCAGCTTAAAAATCCACTCTTGAGCAATGGCGCATTTGGTCGTTGCAAAAATACCCGCCAGTTGAATCACAGTGCCATCAGCAAGCAAAACATCACTCTGCCCCATAATTTCCTGAATCAGTCGCTGCTCAATGACAACGCCACGAACCTTTAATTGCTCAAGTAATTCAGCATCCACAGGATAATCATTCAAGAAAAGTGTAGTTTCGCCCCAATCTGGGAGCATCATCGCTAAATGAGCGGCATGTTCTGAGCTGGCAATGATGCCAATTTTACCTTGATTCAATTCATAACCATGACAATAAGGACAATGAAATACTGTCTTACCCCAGCGTTCCGCCAGACCAGCAATATCAGGCAATTGATCTGTAATACCAACAGCAATGATCAGGCGCTTGGCCGTAATTGAATGTGTCGCATCAATACATACCGCAAAGCCCTCTTCAATTTTTTCTACGCGCTTTACATTGCCATTCTGCCAATCCACAGTCTTATAAGCCAAAACTTGCTGCTTCGCAATTTGCGCAATTTCGCTTGCCTGCGTTCCATCCTGAGTCAGAAAACCATGTGAATACTCGGCAAAGCGATTTCTGCGTTGTCCAGCATCAATAATAACCACTTTTCTGCGTGCTCTCGCCAATGGCATTGCCGCAGCCAAGCCTGCATAACTTCCACCAATAATCGCAACATCATATTGCATAGGATTCACCACTTATATGTAACTTTTAAAGTTACATTAATACTTTTTATTTTAATTTGCAACTTTTGATGTTACATTTAAAACTATTCTCTTATTTTTTTTGGATTGATCAGATGCGTACTGACAGTAAACTCTCCCGAATGCTGCATGTGCTTTTACACATGGCCAGACAACATAAGACTTTTACTTCAGATGAAATCGCGCAAATGCTATCCACCAATCCTGTCGTGGTCAGACGAACGATGTCGGGGTTAAAGAAAGCAGGATTTGTCCATTCAGAAAAAGGCGCTGGTGGTGGCTGGCAGCTAACTGGAGATTTAGAAAAAATTACCTTGTGGGATATTTATCAAGCTGTGGGTGAACCCACTATTTTTGCGATAGGCAATGAAAGAGAGAATCCAGAGTGCTTAGTTGAACGTGTGGTGAATGCCGCTTTAGATCAAGCCATTCAGGATGCACAGCACATTTTAACTCAACAGCTAAAATCCACCACGCTGGCAGCACTCGCTTTAGAATTTGATCATTTATATGAGTTACATGAACATCAGAATAGTCATACTCAACATTGATTATTGAGTTGTCTATCTCACTTCATCATCTAAAGTGAGTTTAGGAATACCCTGCGCGTTGGTAATCTTTTGCTGGGTTTTGATACGTTGAACCATGTTTTCCAGAATCTCGACCAGTTCTGGGTATTCATAGTTTTGTACTTCTTCCAGATTGAGAACCAAATGGAAGCCTTTATAATCAAAATCAAACCATTGTTGCGTATCAGATTTTTTGCCTGTGAATTTTTCCATCACCTGCCAGGTTTTCACTGGGCCTTGAATACCTTTTAAATAGATTGGCACTTTCGGCACACATAAAAACTCATTTTTAATCAGTTGATGTGTGTCATCGGCAATCAGGATTTCATCAACTTCAGCAGCAGACTGCAAACGTGCAGCCAAATTCACATCACGCCCGACAATGGTATATGCCATTCGATGTGAAGCGCCATAATTACCTACGTGACAATAACCCGTACTAATTCCCATGCGGATATGCAAGGCTGGATAGCCCATTTTCTTCCAGCGCTCACGCAGCAATTTCATTTGTTGACGCATCGCAATCGCCATTTCCACACAAGATTTTGCATCTTGCTCAACGCCTTGCGAATTTGGATCACCAAAGAAAATAAGAATCGCATCGCCCATAAACTTATCGACTGTCGCTTCATACTGCTTGGCAATCTCAGTCATATGACTCAAGTAATCGTTCAGCAAGAAGGCTAAATCGTCTGGGATGAGTGTTTCTGAAAGTTCCGTGAAACCTTGAATATCAGAGAAGAAAATCGTGAGTTTTTTACGCTTATATTCGATTTTTGCTTCCGCTTCTCCACGCATAATCGATTGCCACAATTGCAGTGGTGCATAACGACTAAGCTGGTTTGCAAAAGCAATATAGCGAGTCATCTGATTATGATAATGCTGGCGTTGCTGTCCGAGAATATTCAAACGACGATGCTGGTAATAATTACCAATCACGATAAACATCATCAAACCGAGCAGGCTCACAACGGTCAATTCAGGATTGGTCGGTTCAAAATACTCTTCCGTACCGAAAATGATATAGGTACTAAAGTAGAATGTAATTACACCAATCAATCCGATCAGACATGAGACAGGCAAGGAAATTTTATTGTTCAGACCGACATAGAGCAATGCAAATAAGATCGTAAATGTCGGCACTAAACTTAAATGTAATGCGGCAAGAACAAGCGCAATAATGATGGCTTCATTGGCAAATAGAACGTTTTTTTCTATTTTTTTATCAAATTTATATTGCAGCCATTTTTCTAAACGGGGACAAAATAGAAAATAAGCCAGTAATAATGGAAGGAGATAGAGCTGATAGCTAGCACTGGTAGAGGTAAATGTATAAATTACCAAAATCAGTGACAGAATCGAGTATCCCATCAAACGATGGAAATAAGCGAACTGTCTAGGTTCTTTATCAATCAACCTATCTAGTGGCACTCTGTCCTCCTTTTCTTATTATAGAATACTGTTTTTTATTCTATTTTCTGGATCAGTCCATGCGCCAGTCAAATGGCATGTCACCTTGACCGCGTAGCGCAAGCATCAATGTTTGACGCATATGCGCGAGTACATCATTACTGTATGGTACTGCTGGCGTTCCCCACACTGGTTTCGGCCATGCCACATCGTTTTGATAACGTACAACATGATGGAAATGAAGCTGAGGAACGACGTTCCCTAGTGCTGCCACATTCATCTTGTCTGCACGGAACACACGTGAAAGTTGGCTTGATAACCAGCTTGATTCACGTAGAAATTGTTCTTGATCTGCTTGGCTTAATTCATATAGTTCTGTAACGCCTGGTACACGAGGTACAAGGATTAGCCAAGGAAATTGCATATCATTCATTAAACGACATGTTGAAAGCGGAAAGTCGCCTACAAAAAATGTATCTTGAGCAAGTTGTGGATGCAAACTAAACATATCTTTATAAATGATGCAGAATAATGATGATCAATACTATCACATCAGTTTTGATGTGAATATTATTAGTCACCCGTTTGCTTACAAATAACAATGATTTTCCTCATTTATTGCAGGAACATCTGATCAAAAACATGTCGCGATCTTGCAAAAAACCAAACTTGCTCAATTAACACTCAATTCACTTTTTTCAACGGACTAATTCAACTCACTCACCAACTTGTTGAGCAGATCAATAATGAACTGGATTCGCTTATCGTACTCAGCCAGTTGCACCATGACTTTCAAGCGTTGCCCGCCTTCCATCCGGTAATACGTTGGCTGCTTCTGCATCAGTTGAATGATACTGATCGCCTGTACAGGTGTATCTGGAGAAAACTCGATATAACCGCCATTACTATTGATATCAATCTTGGTAATGCCCAGTTGTTCAGCCTCTAAACGCAACTGATGAACGCTAAATAGCTGTTTTACAGGTTGTGGCGGAATACCAAAACGATCAATCAGCTCCATACGAATATTGTCGAGCTTCTCCTGACTATCGGTATTACTAATGCGCTTATAAAACAACAGGCGCTGATGTACGTCACCTAGATAATCATCAGGAATCAACGCTGGCATATGTAAATTAATTTCAGCCGTTAATGACAATGGTGCATCAAAGTTTGGTGTTTTACCTTTCTGAATTGCTTTGGTCGCCTTCTCAAGCATTTCCATATACAGGCTATACCCGATTGCCTGCATAGAACCGCTTTGCTGCTCACCGAGCAACTCACCCGCGCCTCGAATTTCTAGATCCTCTGTCGCCAGCATAAAGCCCGCACCGAGCGTTGAAGCACGTTGAATGGCATCCAGACGTTTTTCAGCATCACCTTTCAGATGCTTAATCGACGGAACCAACAAATAGGCATAGGCTTGGTGATGTGAACGCCCAACACGACCGCGTAACTGGTGTAATTGTGCGAGGCCTAGCTTATCTGCACGTTCGATAATAATAGTATTGGCATTCGGCACATCAATACCTGTCTCGATAATAGTCGAGCACACCAATACGTTATATTCCTTATGGTAGAACTGCTGCATCACCTGCTCAAGTTCACGTTCACGCATTTGTCCATGCGCTACTGCAACACGTGCTTCGGGCACTAGATGGCGTATATTTTCCGCAGTCCTTTCGATGGTATCAACTTCATTGTGCAAGAAGTACACCTGCCCACCACGTAACAACTCACGCAGAATCGCTTCTTTCACCGAATCATCGGTATGTTCCTGAACAAAGGTTTTCACCGCTAAACGACGTGCTGGCGGCGTAGCAATAATCGAAAGATCACGCATACCAGAGAAAGCCATATTCAAGGTACGCGGAATTGGTGTCGCTGTCAGCGTCAGCATATCCACATCAGCACGTAGCGCCTTGATTCGCTCTTTGTCACGCACGCCAAAACGATGCTCTTCGTCGACAATCATCAGACCAAGATTTTTAAATTGCACGTTTTCTTGCAAAATTTTGTGCGTCCCAACCACGATATCGACCTTACCTTCGGCCAAATCTTCAATGATTTTTAAATGGGCTTTATTACTGCCGAATCGAGACAACACTTCGATACGTACTGCCGTATCCGCAAAACGGTCTTTAAACGACTCAAAATGTTGCTGAGCCAATAAGGTCGTTGGAACTAACACAGCCACTTGTTTATTATTCTGTACCGCAACAAATGCTGCACGCATCGCCACTTCTGTTTTACCAAAACCAACATCACCACACACTAAACGATCCATCGGTTTGGCAAGCTGCATATCATGAATGGTCGCTTCAATCGCATTGGCTTGATCAAGCGTTTCTTCATAAGCAAAACCGCTGGCAAATTGCATATAGCCCGTATGATCAAGTTCAAAAGCAAAGCCGGGTTTAGACTGGCGTCGCGCCTGAATATGTAGTAATTCAGCCGCCACATCATGAATCTGCTCCAAAGCCTTACGTTTTGCTTTGCTCCATGTGTCTGTACCCAGCTTATGCAATGGTGCCAGATCTGGATCACCACCACTATAGCGGCTGATTAAATGTAAATTGGTGACAGGAACGTAGACTTTTGCGCCATCGGCATAATCTAGTTGTAAAAATTCATGATCCTGCTCATCGATTTCCAGCGTCACTAAACCTGCATAACGCCCTACACCATGGTCAATATGCACGACAGGCGCGCCAATACTCAGCTCGGTTAAGCTGCGAATAAGGAATTCTTCAGAAACTTCCTGCTGACGCTTACGGCGACGTTGTACCACCCGATGTTCGTACAGCTGATTTTCTGAAATGACCGATAACTGATCTGTAAGCAACAAACCACGGTCTAAAGGCGCACTGGTAATCGCAACTTGTAATTTATCTTTCTGGAATTGAGCAAAACTTTCTACATTCTGAATTTCGCCCAGTACAGCACGCAACGCATCTTTCAAGGTCTCACGGCGACCCGCACTCTCAGCCACCAATAGGACTGGATGTTTAACCTGATCAATATAGTGCTTAACTGCTTCGAAAGGTTGTTCCTTTTTTGGATCAACAGGCAATTTTGGTGGTTGCTCGGCGGCAAGATTTAACACACCCGCTTTAGCTTCAAATGCCTCTGCTGAAGCCACAATTCTTGGAAACTGATTCAGTGCCTGTAACACATGATTAGGCATCAAGAACAGTTCTTCAGGCGGCAGAATCGGTTGGTCGATGTTATGACGACGATCTTCATAGCGACGCACAACTTCTTTCCAGAAATTGATTAATTCGTCTTCAATCTCATTATTTGTAATGACAACGCAATTCTTTGGTAAGTATGTCGTGAACATACTTTGCGCTTCCATTACCTTCTTATCAAAGAATAATGGCAGATAAAATTCCAATCCAGGTGTCGAAATACCTTCAAGTACATCCTGATAAATTGGATTTTTCTTTGGATTTGCCGTTGGAAAACTTTCCGCATAACGGTCTCTGAAAATAGAACGCCCTTCCTTTAAAGGAAATTCTTTTGCAGGCAAAACCGTGAAGTTTTTTAATGATTCTGTCGTACGTTGTGTTTCTGGATCAAAGAATTTTAAGCTTTCAATTTCATCATCAAATAAGTCAATCCGAATCGGCTGATCTTGTCCAGAAGCAAAAATATCCATGATACTGCCGCGAACAGCAAATTCGCCGTGATCATAAACCGTGTCTACCAAACGATAACCCGCTTGTACCAACTGCTTTTTTTGTACTTCTAAATCTAGCTTTTGCCCAACCTTAATATCAAAGTGTTCGCCCACCACCCATGAATAAGGTGCAACACGCTGTGCTAACGTACTCGCCGAAATCAGTAGAATGCCCTTTTGCGGCATATGCGACAAAATGGCCAAACGCTCAGACACAATATCCTGATGCGGAGACAAACGGTCATAAGGCAAAATTTCCCAATCAGGAAAAATCGTTGGCTTAACACCATAAAACTCAAGCTCACTTTCCAACTGAGCAAGGTGCTGATTATTCCGAGCCACAATGACGTAGAGATTCGAGCTTTGGGTTGCGATTTCTTTGAATAATAATGCTGCCGATGATCCCAACAAGGAACCGATCCAGCGTTTTTCGCCCGCTTTAAATTGTTGTAAGTTTAATTGAGAGATTTCTTGTTGGAACATAGAGAAAATCATGCAATCTAAAAAGATAAGTTCCCCATTTTAGCATGATGTTTTTTATGAATAGGAATTTTTTGGCTTATCGTTAATGCAAAATTGTCTATGCAGTAGATCAAATAGAATTGCTATCAAAGTCACTATTATTTAAAAACAGGATTTGATAACCAATCTTTAATGTTCTGGATTTGCTTTTCTACCTCAATAAGAAGATGAGGACTATTTTCATGTGTCCATGTTTCATCACACCAGTCGCATGCATTGTATAAGTTACCCATCCATGTTGGATAATATGCGATGTTTACAGGAAGATTTCTTGCTGCTCCCATAAAACCGATTTCGATATTATTAAAAATTCGACATAAATCAAAAGGACTTATCTGGCCATTTTGGTAATACTCTAAAAGCTTTAGGAAATAACGAGCCGTTAGAACTTCAGCTTCAACGGAGTCAGCTGAAAAGCTGGGATCTGTTGCTTGTATCAATTGAAGTAGTAAAGACGCCTGATTAACTGCGCTATCAAGTAGTTCAAAAAATTCGATCTCCATAATTTCATTATTTTCTATATATTCATTGATTTTTTTAAGATGATTTCTTTTGAATAATCACCATAATAAATTTCAACAAAAAGCGCTTTAAAAGTCATAAAGTCCCTACTTTTCCATCTAAAACAAGATCAGATCATCTCTTCGGTTTAGAGATTTTTATATTCATGTGAAACCGTAATTTTGATCGCTTTAAAAGCATTTAACTTACTTAGGCTATTTTTATCATATTATTAGATAAATTACAGACAATAAAAAAAGCACTTTCCATCAAATTCTGAAAAGTGCTTCTTCATCCATCTTAATTATAAATTATGATGCCAGTTTGGCATTTGGAAAGAAACGTCCTTCAATCATGTCATAGCACCATTGGAAGATGAATGTATAAACCAGAATACACATCGTCAAACCGAAGTCTAAAATAATTGCTTCAATAATTGTCATTTTCATTAAATAAGCAATGATTGGAATGGTTGCGAGCATCAAGCCGCCTTCAAATCCGATCGCATGCAGAATACGCACAGGAACCGTTCGTTCCCAATGATATTTTTGTTCCACTTTTTCAAAGTAATGGTTGAAAATCATATTCCAGAATACAGAAATCACCGCCATGATCGTACCTAAAACACCCGTTACTTCTAGTGGCATACTAAAAATAAAACTTAACGCAATAGCGATGATGACCAATAAAATCACTTCATAGCTGATCGCATGAACGAGTCTTCTTTTGGAAATCAACATTTTTGTAACACTCTCTTGTTTGGATAGTTGCCATTTTATTTTTATAATATTGATTAATCCAATCAGATTCTTTCAGTTTTTTTGACAAATGAATATTAACCAAGAACAACTCCTCATGTTTCAGACGGTCATTGAAACAGGCTCCTTTTCTGCTGCTGCCCGTAAATTAGGCAAAGTACCTTCAGCAGTCAGTATGTCGATTGCCAATCTGGAAATCGATCTCAATCTGAAACTATTTGAGCGGATCGGACGAGAACCAACTCCGACCGCAGAAGCATGGGTTTTATATGAAAAAACCCAGCAATTATTGATTGAAATGAATCAATGGAAACAGCATGCCCACGCATTAAGTACAGGTTTGGAATCCACTTTAAATATTGTGGTCGTCTCAGAACTGCTACATACCAACTGGACAGATTACATCACCCTGCTCGATCAACATTTTCCGAGCTTGTCACTCAATGTTGTTTCAGCACCGCAGGAAGATGCGCTGCAAATGTTACTTGATCAAACCGCTCAGCTTGCCCTGATGTTTGAACGGGAACAACTAGACAGTCGCGAACAGTTTGTAGAGTTAAAAAGAGAAGCGCTTGTTCCGGTGATTGCGAAAACGAATCCTTTGGCACAACTGGATAAGGTTTCATTTGAGCAAATGGTTCAGACCCGTCAGATTGTCGTCGCCAGTCGAGACAATACCATTCGACCTGAATTGCTTTACTCAAAAGATTATTGGCGAACAGACAACCATCACTCCGCGTGTATGATGATCGTTCGGAATTTGGGTTGGGGCGTTTTACCTTTAGAAATGTTTAATGAAAATCCTGAATTGCGTAAAAAATTAAAAATTCTGGATCTTTATGATTTCACACCGAAATTTGAATACTACGTCGATCTGGTCTGGAGTCGAGAAAGTGAACTGGGGGCAGCAGCGAGATTCCTGATTGATCATATCCGTAAACAACGTCAACACATGAAGTAATAAAAGATAACTTTAAGGAATAACTCCATCAACAAAAGCGATGCTTTGCTTTTATGCAGAGTATGCTATAAAAGAAATTACCAATAATATGTTTAAGTAAGAACGCTATATCAATGACTCAGACTGCCTTACATCAATTAAAAGATTTAACAACCGTTGTTGCCGATAGTAGTGACCTAGAAGCAATTGAAAAATTTCGTCCACTCGATGCAACGACCAATCCTTCACTCATCACTGCGGCTGCGGAATTACCAGAAAGCAGAGCGCTAATTGAAGATGCCTATACTCAAGCAAAACAAGAAGGTTATCAAAGCGACGAGTTAATCGAACGCACGATTGATATTTTGACTGTAAAATTCGGTGTTGAAATTTTAAAACTCATTGAAGGCCGGGTTTCAACTGAAGTCGATGCTTCTTTGTCTTATGATACGGAAGCGACCATTGCTAAAGCACGCGAATTATCTAAGCTGTATCAAGGTTATGGTATTGAGCAATCGCGTATCCTGATCAAGATTGCTTCAACATGGGAAGGTATTCAGGCTGCGAAAGTGCTTGAAGCCGAAGGTATCCCGTGTAACCTTACCCTGCTATTTGGTCTACATCAGGCACAAGCCTGTGCAGATGCCAAAGTTACGCTGATCTCACCATTTGTTGGTCGTATTCTTGACTGGTACAAAAAGGCTGAAGGTGTTGAGCAATATCCAATTGCCAAAGATCCAGGTGTCCTTTCGGTCAAGAAAATCTACAATTATTACAAACAGCAAGGCATCACAACTCAAGTGATGGGAGCCAGCTTCCGCAGTACAGCTCAGGTATTGGGTTTGGCAGGTTGTGATTTACTAACAATTGCGCCAAATCTGTTGGCTCAACTGGAACAGGATCAACAAAATGTTGAAGCCCAATTGAGTGTTGAGTCAGCCCAGCAAGCTGAAAAAATTGATCGTCCCGCTCAAAGCAAAGAAAGCTTTAAGGCTGAACTTGAACAAGATTTGATGGCATTCCAGTTACTACAAGGTGGTATCGACGGCTTTATCAAAGCTCGTGATCAACTGAGTTTATTGCTGCGCCAATCTTTTGGAATTGATGCTGAAATCAAACCATAATTAGTCGAATTTTCACCAATAAAAACCGATTTTTGCTATATTAGCGAAAATCGGTTTTTTAATGAGTTTCTATCGTGTTCGGTATAACAGATTTAACCACTTATATTATTGGTACAATCTTAATTGTGTTATTACCTGGCCCCAACTCATTATATGTAATGTCTGTGGCATCACGTTATGGCATTCGCACAGGTTATGCGGCAGCATGTGGTGTCTTTACAGGCGACTTTATTTTAATTCTCTGTACCGTGCTAGGTGCAGCCTCTTTGTTGAAAGCCTTCCCGATCTTGTTTGTAATTTTAAAATTAACAGGCGCATGTTATCTGGCATATTTAGGTTTTAAATTACTACAAGGCGCTTATCAGACATGGAACAAGCCGCCACATCATGCTGAACTGGCAGCACTACCAAATTTAGACCAGATCCATCCTTACCGCACCGCTTTAAGCATTAGCCTACTCAATCCGAAAGCGATCTTGTTCTTCCTGTCCTTCTTCGTGCAGTTTGTCGAGCCAAGCTATGCCTATCCTGCTTTAAGCTTTTTAATTCTGGCTATCATCTTACAAATGGTTAGTTTTAGTTATCTGACAGCATTAATTTTTTCAGGTATCAAACTTGCTGGCTTCTTCAAACATAATTATAAATTGGCAGCCAGCGGTATTTGTCTTGTGGGTATTTTATTCTTTGGCTTTGGTTTAAGACTGGCGACCTCGACGCTATCTTAATGCAACCTACTATTTTCTAGATATTTCATTTAATTTATATCTAAATTTTAAAATAAAAAGCCCTCATCAAAATGAGGGCCGAAAAATCTTGAATCGCAATGATCGCTATTTTTCTTCTAAATCTTTTTGCGTTTCTTCTTCATTTAAAATACGTCCTGTCTGTTTAGGACGAATCAATGGTGCTGTTGGCCGTGGATGCGTATGGGTATATTGTAAACCCACCCCTGCATAGACATCATCTGCGGCAATTTCAGTTTCAAAACGCTCTTCATCACGATCACGAATTTCATCAGTAATGCGTTGTACTTCATCTTGCTCTACCCCTAACTCTTGCAGAATCACGCCACCAAACTTGATTGCAGATTCAAAAGTTTCGCGAATCATATAATCTACTTTCTGTTTCACGAGATAGAGTGAATGTTCACGGTCATAAGAACGAACCAGCAGCTTGGCGAGTGGGAATTCATGGGTCACCAGTTCGACAATACGGTTGGTGGTTTCCTTACTATCCACGCAGACAACAATGGCTTGTGCTGTCGCAGCACCAGATGCATGCAGAATATCCAGACGACAGCCATCACCATAATAGATTTTAAAACCAAATTTCTCTGCGTTTTGAATCATGTCGATATCATTATCAATAATGGTCACATCGACACCACGTGCCAGTAACAACTGACTGGTAACCTGACCAAAACGACCAAAACCAATCATTAAAATACTGCCACTCAAGCCTTCGGCAACAGTGACATTGTCCAGATTAATCTGGTCTTTGGTTTCAGTGAAACGTTTAAAAAGAATTCCCACGATCGGAGTCAGCACCATAGAAAGTACGACAATCGCGGTCAAATTAGACTTGACCGTGTTATCAATTACCTGAGCACTAACTGCAGCGGCAAACAGAACAAACGCAAACTCTCCCCCTTGTGCCATCAGCAACGCGCGATCTAAAGCTTCGGTATGCGGGCTTTTGGTTACACGCGCAACGATATAAATCATGAGCGCCTTGGCAAACATCATGGCGAGAACACCACTGATGATCAGTTGCCAGTTTTGTGCAACCACAGATAAATCGAGAGACATCCCAACGCCGAGGAAGAACAAGCCCAGTAATAATCCACGGAAAGGCTCAATATCGGCTTCAATCTGATGTCTAAAGGTTGATTCTGATAATAATACGCCTGCGAGGAACGCCCCCATCGCCATAGACAGTCCACTCACTTGCATCAACAATGCAGCGCCTAAAACCACCAGAAGTGCAGCGGCAGTCATCACTTCACGTGCTTTTGCAGCAGCAAGCAACCTGAACAAAGGATTTAATAGCCAATAACCCGCAGCAATCAAACCCGCGATTGCAATTAAACCAATGCCGATACTTTCAAGACGCGTAGAAGTACTTTCGACCACATGATTCGGCGCCATAAAGGCAACAATTGCAAGTAATGGAACAATCAATAAATCTTCAAATAATAAAATGGCGACAATCTTCTGACCATGTGGTTGGGTAATATCACCTCTATCCCCCAATAATTGCATCACAATGGCAGTCGAAGTCAGTACAAATCCGGCGGCACCAATAAAAGCCACCTGCCAGCTAAAACCAAACAGCAGACCGACACCGGTTAAAGCTAGACCACAAGCCACGATCTGCAAGGTGCCCAAGCCAAAAATTTCCCGCCTTAAACTCCAGAGATGGGAAGGCTGCATTTCCAGCCCGATCACAAATAGGTACATCACAATACCCAATTCGGCAATATGCAAAATCGAGGCTGAATCGTGGAAGAATGCAAACCCGAATGGGCCAATAATCAATCCTGCAATCAAATATCCCAGTACCGAACCTAATCCGATGCGTTTAAAAATCGGGACGGCAACCACAGCCGCAGCCAGCAAAACCACTGGTGCAATTAAACTGATTGAATGTGCTTCTGAACTCATACTGTTCTCATTGTTATCATGCTGGTTTCATTTTAGGTGAAACAATTAAGGCCATATATATCATTTTTAGGACAATGCATCCCAATTCAATCATTTAGGAAACGATTTTCCTAAACTTAATTTATTGTATTTTTGTCCCAGAATGCCTGACGAACCTGAGGCATGGCATTGAGGTGGTTAATGATATGTTGAGCTTCTTCCGCTTCAATTGAGGTGGCAATGAGCGTAACTTCAATTTCCACTTCCTTCTCACCAAAAGGCGTGACATCAATATCTTTGGCAGGATAATTATGATGCTTCAACGTCAGATTCAGCTCATCCATGACAGCTTTGCTGTGACTACGATCACAAATAATATAAATCACATGCATGACCTCAGTATCATCATCCAGCGGACGGCGGTCAATAGCATGTACGATAGGTCGCAGCAATGTATTTGCAGCTAAAATAAATAAAGTTGCCAATATCGCTTCAATCACCAGATCTGCCCCAGCGGATGCTCCGACTGCTGCTGAGCACCATAAGGTCGCCGCGGTATTGAGACCATGAATATTACCTTCCTGACGCATAATCACACCTGCGCCCAAGAAACCAATACCCGAAACCACATAGGCAATTACCCGAACCGCACCATCGGCACCCGTCAGATTAATTGCAATATCCACAAAGATAGCAGCACCAACCGCCACTAAAACATTGGTGCGTAGCCCTGCTGTACGCTGCCGATACTGACGTTCAAAACCGATCAGGGCACCTAAAATAAATGCCACAGAAAGACTGATTAGAGTATCCAGAATATTAGAAAAATCGGTATGTTGCAGAAATTTTAATTGCATGTTCCACCTCTTTATTATCAATGATTTTTAATGAAGGATAATGTGAAATACTGCAATTATGATGACGGTGTAAAACTCAATCCCAAGCCAAACCAATGCTGTTTCTCTGCATGTAAGCGGTCACCAAATGAGGCTTCCAGACTTAACACATTGGGAATAATGCTGTACTGCACTGCGGTCTGAAAAAACGGCGCCTGACGATCCTGATTGTAGGTTTCAAGAATTAGCCCCACCCGATCCGTTACATTATAGGTTGAAGCCACGCCCCAACGAACAAGTTGCTCATCTGCATGTTGATAACCAATATTGGTATCTATAGCTAAACGTTGATCTAAAAATTCAAAACTCACCGGTACATTGAAAAACCAGTCCAGTTTGCCACCATGATGCGAAACATCATCTCGTGAGAGCAATAAACTAGAACCAACCGCCCAATCATTTTCCATCGGTTTTAATATGGTTTTGGCCTGAGCTGAAAATCCATGAATCTGATCAATATCTTTGCTCGAATGATAACCTAAAGATATTTCTAAATTTTCATTGAGATTACAGGCAGGCACGACTTGATACCCCCAACTGCCATCTTTATTACGCGTATAGGTACTTTCCAGCTGACAATGCTTTGCTGTCGTAATCGAAACATCATCGGTATTGATCAGCGGGCCAGCCTTACTTTTTTGAGTTAGCAATAAACCAGATAAAACAAATACTTGAACAACAGCAATCCATTGAATGGAAGCGTGAAAAAACATAGGCTTCTCCCCATTTTAGGTGAGAAACTAAACAGGTTGCAGTCAATACAATAAATTTTGTGAATACAGCAAAATTTTATAGAAGGGTTAAAAAATTTATATCAAAGCTATCTCATTGCAAGATAGCCAACCTAACAGGCTATCTTGTTCAGTATTCGCTTTGATTTAATCGATGATTAAACCCGAACCTCGAACAACTACCCATTTAGGATCTCCGTGAATAAATTCAAGGGCATTATAGGACATGCGAATTGATTCACAAGTCCTATCGTATGAATTTTTTATTACATGATAAAATTTCAGTCTAAATTAAAGCTCTCTTACCACAACTGTTTTTGCCATTTTGTCGTGCCAGCCCTGTTTCTTGGCATCGAAAGCCACCCAGATTAAACCAATGAAAAATACCAATGTTGCAGGAATATAGCCAATGTAGCGAATAATCCCTTGCCCGACAGTTACATTTTCACCCGTTTTTTCATCCAGCACTTTTAAACGCAATAAACGCTTACCCGGTGTACCTGCAAATTTAATCCAGCAGAAAATATAAAAGACGGCGGTGATGATTTGCCAGATCCAGTCTGAGGTCGACATGAACTGGAATGATGAAAATCCATCAGAAGCCACCGTGGTTTCTCCACCACCAAAAATCATGGTTAGTGGAATCATCGCCACAATCACGATAATTGAATCAATAATTGCTGCGCCAACACGGATCCAGAAGCCTGCATACTCGTATTTATCAGACATTTTCCCCTCACTTTTTTATTTCTAAAAGTTAATATTTATCAATAATAACCTGTTGTTCCAATGATTTATATTATGTTTTGTTTTAATTCCCGATCAAAAAAGTCAAGCGTACGTTGCCAGACCACTTTGGCCTCAGGCAATCCACGACTGACGCTACGAAAACCATGCGGCATATTATAGGTATAGGCTTCGACCCGATCTCCCAATTGCTGGATCAGTTGCTTACGCTTGGTTGCTGGACAAAATGGATCTACATTCGACCAGTGCCCCTGTAAAATACGCACCTCATCCAGAGATTCTTTTTTCGGAATCCCTGCACCTTCGATCCCTAAAGAATGATGATAAACCACAGGTGCCAGCATATCGTCACGTTTCGCCATCTGGATCACATAGCCACCTGTTAAGCATTGTCCCAACATACCTAAACGACCATTTGAACGTGGATCTGCTTTGAGTGCATCCAGTAATACATAGATTTCCTGATTGACCTCGCTATCCGCTGCGTTACTGCGTCCTGCTTTACTCACCATCGCACGAATACAATATTTAACTGCACCGCCACTAAACAGATTAGGCACATAAACCAGATAGCCACGGTCTGCCAAGTCTTGAGCATCTTCCCGATACACATCCAGGATACCAAATAACTCGTGTAATAATAAAATCGCAGGCGCTTTTTCCGAAGCCTGTGCTGGCGCATAAACTTCTACTTCGATTTGACGTGTCGGTAATGTGATTGTTTTTATTTCCATTGCAGTCATCCATTGCATTCGAATCGTTTCCATACTATTTATGACAATTATTATTGTCAAATAAAAAAGGATGCCTGACGACATCCCTTTTCTCAATGTATTTGAAGCTTGAATTAAATACTTAACAAGCTATTTAATGTCTCAGCTACATTTTTAGATTTTACTTTCGGTTGCAATGCTTTAAGCGCTTGCTGGACTTGAGTGCGTTGCGGTTCAGCCAAAGTGTACCAGCGAGAAAGCACTTGCAGTAAACGCGAGCCTAAGATTGGATTCTTCTCATCCAGATAAGCTGCCAACTCAATGAAATGATCAACACCAAAGCTCCACGTATTCACAGGATTGGCTGCCAGACCACCACTCACCGAACGGATACGGTTTGGTGTCCCGAGATCATAGTCCACATGCTTGGTAAGATATTCAATGGTTTCAGCTGTCGCATTTGGATTAGATGCCTGAATGGTAAACCATTGATCCAGTGACAAGGCTTCATCTTTAAAACGGTTATAGAAATCCGCTAATGCAGCTTGCGCCTGTGGTGCATCATTCCAGACCAAAACACGTAATGCGCCTAAACGTTCAGACATGTTGCCCGTATTTTGGTATTGCGCATAAGCCAGCTCAAATACCGCATCATCACCCTGACGCGCCAGCATATTTAACATGATATTTTTGAGTGCACGCACCCCCATTGCCAAAGAAAACTCTTTTTGCAATGCAGGATCCAAGGCCAGATAAGTGTCTTTCCAGAATGAACCCAATTCCCGTGCTAAACGATTCAACACTGCTTCGCGCTTTTCCAGTACCAGCTCAGGTTCATAGTCCTGATCAATACGGCTACCTAAATAATTCTCGCTAGGCACATCAAATAAACGCGATGCCAATAAAGGATCCTTATTCACAAGCTCTGGTAAGGTGTTTTGAATGGCCTGAATATAAATATCGGCTTTGTGATCTTCTAATAAAATCCGTTCCAATAAGGTTTGTGTGGCTTGCCACTGGTTAAAACCATTGGTTTCATGCTGGATCAGGAAAGCAAGATCTTCATCAGAATAATCAAATACCAAATTCACAGGCGCAGAGAAATTACGCAATAATGATGCGACAGGTTGTTCAGTCACACCAGTAAATTCAATGGTGGCTTGATCCTGATCAAATAAATACACGCCATCTTTTACATCATTAACAAACAGATCAGCACTGTGCAAGGTGTATTGCTCACCTGTATGGGCATTAAATAACGCTAAAGCTACAGGAATCGGCACGGCCTTCAAGTCTGGATATTTAGGATGCGCTTTTAGGCTTTGTTTTAAGCTGAGACGATAAGTTTGCGCAGCCGCATCATACTCACCTTTGGCCTCTAGCTTTGGTGTACCTGGCTGGTTGTACCACGTCAGGAAGTTGGAGAGATCTACACCTGAACCTGCGCTCAATGCAGCCACCCAATCCTCAACCGTAACCGCTTGTCCGTCATGACGGTGGAAGTATTCATCTGTACCCTGACGATATTTTTCTTTACCGAGTAATGTCGCCATCATGCGGTTGATTTCCGCACCTTTCTCATACACGGTCGCCGTGTAGAAGTTATTAATTTCGACGAAATGGTCTGGGCGTGGCGGATGTGACAATGGACCCGCATCTTCTGGGAACTGATGCGATTTTAATACGGCCACGTCGTCAATACGTTGTACCGCAGCAGATTGCAAATCCTCAGAGAAAGACTGATCACGGAAAACCGTTAAGCCTTCTTTTAAGCAAAGTTGGAACCAGTCACGACAAGTAATTCGGTTACCTGTCCAGTTATGGAAATATTCATGAGCAATGACCGACTGAACCCGCATAATCGCAGCATCCGTGGTGTATTCTTCATCGGCTAGCACACATGAAGTATTAAAAATATTTAAACCTTTATTTTCCATTGCGCCCATGTTGAACTGACTTACCGCAACGATCATGTAGTTATCGAGATCATAAGGACGGCCATAATGTTCTTCGTCCCAACGCATTGAATGCTTTAAAGCTTCCATTGCGATATGACATTTAGGAATATCTTTTTCAATCGCATAGATTTCTAATGCCACATCTCGACCTTCAGAAGTGGTGTAACGGTCTTTCAATACGGCTAGATCACCAATCACGCAAGCGAATAAATAGCTTGGCTTTTTGGTTGGATCTTGCCAGATTGCAAAGTGACGGCCATTACCTGCATCACCTGTTTCCAATAAGTTCCCGTTTGCCAACAATACTGGATATTTTTTATCGGCTTCTACACGGGTGGTAAATTCAGCGAGCACATCTGGGCGATCTGGATAGAAGGTAATTTTACGGAAACCTTCAGGTTCATTCTGGGTCACGAACAAGTCACCTGCCTGATACAGACCTTCAAGCTGGGTATTTGATTCGGGGTGAATCACTACCTGAGTTTGAATAATGACCTGATCTGGTGCATCGGTGATCACCAACTGCTCACTGTCTAAACGATACTGATCTGGATTGAGCAACTGACCATTTAATTGAATAGATTTTAATTCAAGATCACGACCCAACAGGATTAAATCCCCTGCAGTCTGGCGCTTCATCACCAATGTTGAGTCCACAAGGGTATGGTCATCATAAACCTGAATATCCAGGTTGATCGATTCAACTAAAAAAGCTGGCTTTTGATAATCTTTTAAATAAATGGTTTGGTCTGCTTGTACAGGAGGCTGTGCCGCAATATTCATCAGTATTCCTTATCTTTCATCATGTCGTTTAGATGGTCTTGTTGGCAAGACTTCTTGATCAATCGATCATACGCCAACTTAAGCAACCTGTCTTTAGACGCATACATGGGTTTTAACAGTTTTATTGGGCTTGATCTTCTGCTTTTCAAATTGAATGCGTACAGAACATGGACGTTTAGACAGAATTACAACACAGTTTTCTATTCTTAAATAAAAACTACAGAACCCATTGCCTTATATCGCCTAACTTACATTTTTTGGCTGAGTTTTACATTTTGTGCACGGTTATTGCTTAACCAATTATGCCAATGTAGGTAAATAAAATAAGAGAGGGCTATGACGATGGAATTAAAAGCACATCTTTATCGTTTAGAAAATATCAAGGCGATCCATGATCTCGCAAAAGCAGGTGTGGATCATCATGTCATTTCCGTTTTTTTAACAGCAGAAGGAATCGAGCTGACTACACTAGAAGTCACCAATATTGTGAATACTTATGATGCGCTTGGCAAAGAAAAGCTGCCAAGTAAAAAAGTACAGGCATTGATTGCCGCTAAAAAAATTGGACAGGAGGATGAAAACTTACCATGCCCTGTTTAGCCATTCACTTTAACCATAAAAAAACCTCGAAAATCGATTCGAGGTTTTTTTATCACACTTAAGGCGTAGCACTATCTGTACGAAGCCAGACCACAGTACGTCCCAGTGCGGAAACACCCATATAACCACGCATACGTAAACGTTTGCCTTCGCCAGTGACAACACCTTTGCCTTTATAGACACGACCAGATGTTGGCTCTAATACACGCCCATCTATATAAGAATCGGGTTTATTTGGATCTTCTCTAAAACCAGATAGAATTTCCAATCCCAGAATCGGTTTATTGGTATTCGGTGCCGGACATTTGGTACAGTTTGTTAGCGCAATTCCATGCGAATTTGGATAACGATAAATAATTTTTCCATGATAACGTCCGTCATTTCCTTTACGGATTTCGACAATAGAGAGTTGTTCTCCCGTACGTTCTTCGATACTTTTCCAGTAACCTTCAATTGAAGCTGAAAATGATGCTGCGCTCGCGCAAGCAAATGTGAGTCCCATGATTCCTTTCATGAGCATACGATTTAGCATATTCACCCCGTCTAAAAAAACAACCTATTCAAAGAGATAGGTTTAAAGCACGAAAATTATCACAATTTTCATAAAGTTACACTGTACGCCAGAGTTCATTTGTATAAGAAATAACGGATTTAATGGATTAATTTCATAGGATAATGAGTACTCTTTAGACAAATAAAAAAGCCCAAACCAGTCGTTTAGGCCTTCTTAAAAATTAAACACAGTTATGGATTTGCACTATCGGTACGAAGCCAGACTTGTGTGCGTCCTAGCGCAGAAACGCCCATATATCCACGCATACGCAGACGCTTACCATCCGCACTGAGTTGTGCTTTGCCTTTATAAATATTGCCGCTTTTTGGCTCTAGTACCCGACCATCTATAAATTGATTCGGATTTTTCGGATCTTCCTTTAATCCCCATGCAATTTGCAGCCCCAGAATAGGTTTATTCTTAAACGGTTCAGGACATTTCACACAATGGGTCAATACCGTACCACCAGGCACTGGATAACGATATACAATCGTTCCCGTATAAGTATTGTCTGCTTTTTTCTTGATTTCAACGATTGAAAGTTGCTCCCCAGTACGGTCATCAATACTTTTCCAAAAGCCTTCTGGTGTTGCGGCAAAGCCCATGCTGGTGAATATAGCCAGACAACTTCCCATGAGTCCTTTCATGAGTGCATTTTTTTGCATAATAATCTCCGTAATGCAAAATAGATCCATCTATAACTTCATTTTTATGCGATCGTTTACAAACAGTCAACACAACCCAGCATTATTTAATTCATTAAAATAAAAGAAAATTTTAAGCAATTCACATATTTTATAATTAGTGATTATGGCTTGGCACAGTTTGTTGGGTTCTTATTCACGCAATCGTGATGAATGACCCTTTGCATCCGTCCACTTTAGCCAGAATAAAAAACTCAGATTTTTCGCCCTGATTTAGATATGACATTTTAACTGTTTATAAACTTTGCATCACTCTAGCAATGGAGCATGTATAATTCCCTTTTTAATGGTCATAGGTTTAACATCAATGGATTTACAGATTCTACAAAAACAGTTAGATGAAAGTAGCCATTGCCCTCTATGCCAAGCGTCAATGAACTGGATAGAAGCTGAACAATACTCACAAGAATTCCAGTTCCATGAATGTAGCCATTGCCAGCATCGGGTATTTACAAGCGATAGCAAACTAAATTGTCATTGTGCACAATGTACCGCTAGTCGTAAAAAACAGACCCAACAAACCATTTTGCAAGAACAACGTAAAAATAAAATCAAAGATGAAGTGGTGTATAGTCTCAATCAACTGAGCTTCTTGCATAAGCTATTTTTGCTAAGCTTGTTAGATCGATATGCTCGTGAAGATGTACAACACGATGAGCTGATTCATTGGCAAAATATTAAATATCACGACTTTACCCCTAATTACTTATTTCAACATCAACTCGTCCAAGAGCTACTGAAACTTGGGGTATTAAAGTCGCAAGACAGCAATATCGAAACCGAACATTTTTATTTAAATATTCGACTTGATGGATATGCCGACCCAAGCTTATTCAGCATCACTCAACAATTACGCCAATGGTTTTATGAAAATCTGAGTTTAGGAATCCCCTTTAAAAGCACAGATGAAGTAAAAGATGCGCTGTATCTAGTGTTGTACCAAGAAATCGTACAGTTTATGCAGTTCTATTGCCGCACCTGGGGCATTCAGATTGCGGGGAATCGTCCTTTTCAGGCATTCTGTTATCGCCTCATGGAAGGACTTGCGGTCGGACAAATTTTCTATTTGATTCAAACTGCTTTGGAATACCTGTATAAACAAAAAGCCTTGCAGCCAAGAAATGATAAATTTATCAATACCAATTTGCTGAAAAAGACATTGGAACAATATCGTGAACGGGCATTGAATGAACGCTGGGAAACCACAACCTTGCCACGCCCCTACACCATTCCATTCAGTAAAATGAGTGAAGTATTATTATTTAAATTTTTGGGCTATGACGAAAGTATTTTTATCCAGCCGGTCTGGAAATCATGGCGAAAAATCGAGCCACGTTTAAATTTTTATTCTGTGAAACGTTGTATGTATTGTGGTTCAAATGACCTGATCGTAGATTATGATGCTCAAGATTATGTCTCATTAATCTGTCGTAAATGTAAGCATCAAGATCACTATTTCACACGTTAACTCCCAGATTCAAACCTGTATGAAGGATGTGTTATGTCACAAAAACAACAATTGATTGATCAAGTCATTGAAGCTTGGCGTGCTTTACAACAACAAGCCCCTTTAGTGCAATGCATGACCAACAGCGTTGCCAATAATTATGTTGCCAACATTTTACTGGCTGCGGGTGCTTCACCTGCTATGATCGATAACCCTTTTGAAGCAGAAGATTTCACAAAAATTAGTGCTGCACTCAGTCTGAATATCGGTACACCAACCACTGAACAAACCCAAGCTATGTTAATTTCAGCGAAAACGGCACAGCAGCATCAGGTGCCTTGGGTGCTTGATCCGGTAGGTTATGGCGCTGTTTTAAAATGGCGTAGTGAGACCGTTGATCAGCTTCTGCAGTTTCATCCAAGCATTATTCGTGGCAATGCTTCAGAAATCAGTACACTGGCAGGTAACAACATTCAGTCTAAAGGTGTAGATAGCACCTTGAATAGTCAGGATGTTTATGCGCAAGCTAAAAGTTTATTGCAATATACTGAATGTGTCGCGATTTCTGGTGAATCTGACTTCATTATTTCCAAGCCGTTAAATGCCGTGATTCAGGTCAATGGGGGTTGTCATTTACAGCCTAAAATTACTGCAACGGGATGTGCTTTAGGTGCTTTAATCGCGGCCTATCATGCCGTTGCTCCCGCTACGATTGCAGCGCTGGCTGCTCATATTCATTTTGCTATAGCGGGTAAACTAGCATTTGAGCATGCACAAACTGTTGGTAGTTTTAATGTCGCATTTTTGGATTATGTGCATATGCTTGATGATAATTTAATCCAGCAATATGTTGATATTCAGGTTGTTGATATGGAGTCTTAAAGAGATTTAAGACTTAAATTTCACCTGCTACTAATAAATCATGATGCTCTTTGCAATAAATCTCATTGTACCAAGTATAATGCATATCATTATTAACTCTCACTGAAACCCAGTCAGGAAATTCACTTAAAGATGTTAAATTTATTCTGTTTTCTAGAAAAACAAATTGACTATCTTTTTCAGGCCATTCAGGATCTGAATTATAAGATCTGATAGAGTTTCCTAATTTTATTTCCTTTAGAATAATAATCACTAAACATTCACAAACAGGTATTTCTGTATTTTCCACTTCTTAATTTACGTTCCTCAGCATTTAATATCAAAGCTCAAACATGCCAACATACTCTTTATTTAAATCTATCCTATTAATTTATACGTTTCTCTTT